>JANYBF010000344.1 GCA_025360895.1 Verrucomicrobiota bacterium | reverse complement strand
TGGGCGTGGGCGACGATGTTCGGGTCAATGAGGTTGTTCCAGACTTGGACGACTTCGACTTCCGCGCGCTTTTGTTCGATGTGCAGGCCGGAAAAAAGTTTCGGCACCACGTCGCCCGCCGCCCGCGCGCAACTGGCCTGGGCGATTTCGAGCGGGGTCCAATCCGCGCCGCGCCATTGGGCGAGGATGCGTTGTTTGGCGCTGCGTTGCAGCGGGCCGCGCGGGGGGCTGCGTTTGGGAAGCGGCTGCATCATCACGGTAGTCTTAATCTTCATCTATACGGTTCCGGGGGGATTAAGAGCAGGATTACGATTAAGGTTAAGACGTGGGAGCTTCGGCCGGTTGGGCGGGTTCAGCCGGGGTTGCGGGTTTTGCCTCCGGATGTTCATCCAGCACGAGGACGCCGTGGGGCGGGATATCGTAGTTGCCGGAGAAAGTCGTGCCGGTGAGGAAGTCATGCATGGGCTTGTAGAACTGGATCCGCACGGGCGTGTTCTGGTGGTTGAGGAGAAAAAAGATTTTTGTGTCGTTCGACTGGCGGAGGCTGACTTCAATGTTGTCGGGCACTTTAAGCAGCGGATGGAGATTACACAATTGCCGCAACCAACTGACGAGGTCGTTATAGAAATTTTGCTGGCTCACAGTGCCAACGTAAACCGCCTTGCCCAGCCCGAATGGGTGGAGCGTCATGGCGGGACGGCCCGCGTAAAAGTCCTTCGAATAGGTCGCGAGCACCTGGCAATCCTTGGGTTCGATGAGGTCGCACCAGAGGCGGGCGGAATGAAGATGGCTTGTGGGGAAGGCGCCTTTGAACGTGAGATGATTTTCTTCACCCGGGGGTAACGCATCGAATTCCAGCACCTCCAGCCCGAAGAGGTCGGTCAGATTGTGTGGGTAACCGGTATCCGGGGCGATGTGATGTTCGTCCACGAGGCCGGTGTTGCAAGTGCCGACGAGCGTGCCGCCGTTTTGCACGAAGAGCTTGAGGCGATCGGCGTCGCCCGCGCTCAACAAATGCAACGAAGGGGCGAACACGAGCCGATATTTCGCGAGGTCATCACCCGGGCGGGCGAAGTCCACGGGAATATTTTTGTCATGGAGCGCGTTGTAGATGAGTTGAACGTGTTCGCGCAGGCTGAAATGTTTGTTCGGCTGGTTGGGTTGTTGCAGCGCCCAATCGTTGTCGTGGGAGTAGAGGATGCAAACTTCCGGGACGACGCGGGAGTTTTTCAGCACGGGCGCGAGCAGCTTCAATTCATCGCCGATCTGGGCGACTTCCCGGTAGATGCGGGCGTCGGGGCGCAGGTGATGGGGCAGAACGGCACCGTGGAATTTTTCGGAACCGATCCGGGGTTGTCGCCAGCGGAAGAACAGCACCGCCGTGGCCCCGCGGGAAATGAGTTGATAGGTGAACAGCCGGAGGATGCCGGGGCGGATCAACGAATTTACCTCCTGCCAGGTGACGTTGCCGGCTTTTTGTTCCATGACCCAGAAGCCCGGGTCGCCATCGGGCGTGCGCACGTCGGTTTTCTTGAGCGAGCGGAGCATGTCAATCTCGCAGGCCAGTTCGGCGGACTTGGGCTTGATGGCGGAAGTGCTTTCGATGGAAACAAAATCAATGGCATCGGCGAGATCAAAGTGATCGAAGCGATGGCGGAGCGCGCGAAGATTGGTGGTGACTGGACATCGCGGGGTGATCGCGTGTAACAAATCCGCCTGCATCTTGACGAAGGCCACGATGGTGTCACTGCAAAACCGGCACCAATCCACGGCGAGCGCGGGATTGTGCGCAGTGGGTGCGGCCATCGGCATGGGAACATGACTCCAATCGGTGACGACTTGCCCCCAGTGGCGCAGGCCCAACTGGTGATTAAGGCGATTGATGGTTTTGTATTTGAGCTTAAGCCAGCTTTGCCATTCGAGGCGCGAGCCTTCGTTGAACGACGCTTCGGTAAAGTGGCTGCCGAGGCCGTTGTCAATCTGCCAGGCAATGAGCTGGGGGTGATCGCCAAGGGCTTTCGCCATCTGCTCGACAATGCGTTTGGCGTGATTCCAATAAACGTCGCTGTTCAGGCAGACGGCGCGACGCGTGCCTTCGTGTTTGACCTGGCCGCGCTCGTCGAGGGGAAGAATTTCCGGGTGCGCCTTTGCCAGCCAGAGCGGTGGCGCGGCGGTGGGCGTGCCGAGCACAACTTGGATGTCGTGCTGCCCCATGATGTCCATAACGCGGCGCAGCCAGGCGAAATCGAATTGGCCCTCGGCGGGTTCGCAGAGGCCCCAGGAAAATTCCCCGATGCGGACGACATTGAAACCGGCGGCCGCCATCAATACGGCGTCGGTTTCCCACTGCGCCTCGGGTTGCTCGGTCGTTCCCGCGTAGGGAAAGACCCACTGTTCAGGATGATAATCAACGCCGAAATACATAAGTCAATTTGAGTTGAGTTAGTGTGGTTTGCCGTTGGCTCGACTCTAACGCCGCACCCTTCCAGGCGGCAATGGAAAAGTCGAAAAATCGGAAACGGCAATTGCGCATTTATTGACGGGCTGCGACTTCGGCTGCGACTTCGGCTTGCCTTGCGTCGCGCTTCATGCTTTTTGAAGGCATGAAACAATATTGCTGGGTCGTTGTCCTGGGATTGCTCCGGCTGACGCCGGCTTCGGCCAACGAGCAACTGGTTTATTTCGGCACCTACACCGGCGCGAAGAGTAAAGGGATTTACGTTTCACGCCTCGACCCCGCGACGGGCAAGCTGACGGCGCCGGAACTGGCGGCGGAAACAACGAACCCGAGTTTCCTGGCGGTGCATCCCAGCAAACGCTTTATTTACTCGGTCGGTGAAGTGGACGACGGAAAGGGCAAGGGGAACGGCACGGTAAGCGCATTCGCGATCGAGGCCAAGACCGGCAAACTCACGCTGCTGAATCAGCAATCTTCCGGCGGCGGCGGGCCGTGTCATCTCGCCCTCGATGCCAAGGGAAAATGCGTCCTGACCGCCAATTATGGTTCCGGCAGCGTTGCGGCCTTGCCGGTTCGCACGGACGGACGACTCGGCGCTCCGACGACCACCATCCAACACACTGGTTCGAGTGTGGATCCGGAGCGTCAAAAAGGGCCCCATGCGCATTTCATTTGTCCGTCGCCCGATAACCGTTTTGCGCTGGCCTGCGATCTGGGTCTCGACCGGGTCATCGCTTATCGGCTCGACGCCAGTGTTCCCAAACTCACCGCCGCCGATTCGAAGTTTGTCCCGGTTGCGCCCGGGGCCGGCCCGCGGCATCTCGTTTTTTCGCCCGATGGCAAATTTGTCTATGTTATCAATGAAATAATTTCAAGCATCACCGCGTTCAGCTACGAAGCGAGGACCGCCGCCATGACCGAGGTGCAAACCATTTCCACTTTGCCGAAGGATTCTTCCACGACCAGCTATTGCGCGGAAATTGCCATGCACCCGACGGGCAAATTCCTCTACGGTTCGAATCGTGGGCACGACAGCATCGCCGTATTTGCGGTGGATCAGGATTCGGGCAAGCTTACTGATCTCGGACCCCAATCCACCCAAGGCCAGACGCCGCGCCATTTCGCCATTGACCCGACCGGGCGCTGGCTGCTCGCCGAGAATCAGGCGTCAGATTCCGTGGTCGTCTTTGGCATTGATACGATCACCGGCCAATTGAAACCGACTGGCCAAACGATCGCGGTTAGCTCGCCCGTGTGCGCCGTTTTCGTGAATGGGCGTCATTAAGCGGCTAAATGCGTGTCGGTGGGCCAAGGGTTTCCGCGGCCAAGAAATTTCATTTCCTTCGCCAGTCGGCTTGATTAACTTGTTCGCCGCCTTGGAAACCCGGGGCAATTTACCGAACTAGAAAATTATGCCACTGACACATACCCGCGACTTGTTCGCCAAAGCTCTGAACGGCAAATACGCCCTCGGCGCCTTCAACGTCAATAACATGGAGTTGATCCAGGCCATCGTTGAGGCTTGCGAGGAGGAAAAAGCGCCGTTGATGCTCCAAATCTCCAAGGGCGCGCGCCAATACGCCAATCCGGTCTATCTCAAGAAACTGATCGAGGCCGCTGTCAGCCTCTCCAACATTCCGATCGCTATTCATCTCGACCACGGCGATTCCTTCGAGTTGTGCAAGGAATGTATTGATGAAGGCTTTACCAGCGTGATGATTGACGCCAGCCACGAGCCGCTCGAGAAAAACATCGAGATTTGCAAAAAAGTCGTGGATTACGCCCACCAACACAACTGCTCGGTCGAAGGCGAACTGGGGATGTTGGTCGGCGCGCAGCACGACGATGGGGAGGAAGGTGGCGGTTACTCCAAGGGTGGATGCTACACGCATCCCGATGAGGCGGTTCAATTCGTGAAAGCTTCCGGCGTGGATTCGCTAGCCGTGGCCATCGGCAATTCACACGGCGCTTACAAGTTCAAGGGCGAACAGCACCTGGACCTCGATCGCTTGAAAGCGATCAAGAAAGCCCTCATGGACGCCGGTTTGGGTGATTACCCGCTCGTGTTACACGGTGCCTCCAGCGTACCGCAACATCTCGTGGCCGAGGTGAACAAATACGGGGGCAAGATGCCCGATGCCCAAGGCGTGCCGGAAGCAGACATCGAAGTCGCCCGCCGCGTGGGTTGCACGAAGGTCAATATTGACACCGACCTGCGTATCGCCATGACGGCCGCCATTCGCAAAGTCTTTGCGGAAAGCCCCAAGGAATTTGATCCCCGCAAATATCTCGGCCCCGCCCGTCAGGCGGTCAAAGACCTCGTCCGGCACAAGGTCAAGAACGTCCTGTGTTGCGCCGGTCACGCGTTCGACTGAGAATTCGCTTTTGATTCAAACCCCCAAGCTTCGCAGCTTGGGGGTTTTTTATTGAGTCAGGCAACACTGGCACAGCGCGCGGCGCAGTGGCACAACAAACCGCGCCATCCGTGCTCGCTCGCCAACCGTGATAAAGCGCTCGTGTTCACCAGAACCTTTGAAAAACAATGCTTTCATGGTGTTTTGTCGGTTGGCACCCGGACAGCTAACGGAGGGGCAGGTAGTTAAACAATGCAACCGAAAGGGAAAAATATGAACATTACACAATGCCAACGATCCACATTGACCGCCCGGCCCAGCTTCGTCCGGTTCACGAATCTGAACGATGAGTTGAACCGACTGTTCGACCCACAGGTCGCCAATGTGTGGACGCCCGCGCTCGATGTCTATGAAGACAAGGAAAACTTTGTGGTCCAAGCCGAGTTGCCCGGCCTGAAGCGCGAGGATATCGAAGTGTCGCTCCACGATGGAACGCTGACCATCTCTGGTGAGCGCAAAGCCGGGACGCGACCTGCGGACGCGGGAGTTTATCGCGCCGAGCGTTATGTTGGGCGCTTCGAGCGCGCACTGGTGCTGCCCGCTACGGTCGCCCCGGACAAGGTGAAAGCCGGTTACACCGACGGCGTGCTCACGATTACGCTGCCCAAAACCGAGGAAGCCAAGCCAAAGAAAATTGACGTCTCGGTCAACTGAGCCAGCGCGGTAAAGCAACCAATCCCACGGGCCAATCCGCTCGCGGGATTTTTTGTGGAGAGCCGTCGGTGTCTGGTGCGACGGACTGTGGCGGTTGATCTATCACCGGCGTACCGCTGGCCGTCACTTCCAATTCGCCATGGTCGCTGTTGTCTTGCTCGACAAAGTTTCGGGCGACTGCCAAGTTGAGGTGTGCTTGCGGAAAAGTTGAAAAACCTGCGCGCCGTTGTGCGCTCTTACGAGTCGTGTCTCGTCGCCTATTCGGGTGGGGTGGACTCGGTTTTTTTGGCGCGAGTCGCTCACGATGCGCTGGGGGCGCGCGCGCTGGCCGTGATTGCTGATTCGCCGAGCCTGCCGCGCCGCGAATTCGACGAGGCATTGGCATTGGGAAAGCAATTCGGCTTCCCCGTGCGCGTCGTGCGGACGGCGGAGTTTGAGAATCCCAGTTATCTGGCGAACCCCACCAACCGCTGTTACTTCTGCAAACACGAGTTGTTTGAGGAACTCGCGCCGTTGGCGAAGGCGGAGGGTTTTGCCGTCATCGCTTATGGCGAGAACGCCAGCGACGTGGGCGATTTCCGACCAGGGGCGCAGGCGGCGAAGGAATTTGAAGTGCGTGCCCCGCTCAAGGAAGCTGGTTTGACGAAGGCGGAGATCCGCGAGTTGTCGGCTCAGCTTGGCCTGCCCACGGCGGACAAACCGCAGATGGCCTGTCTCAGTTCGCGCATTCCCTACGGTGAGCCGGTGACGCCGGAGAAGTTGCGCATGATCGAGCAGGGGGAATACGTTCTGCGCGATTTGGGATTTCATGACGTGCGGGTAAGACACCACGAACTGGCTGGCCAGTCTCCAGTCTCAAGTCTGGAGTCTAAAGTCGCCGAACCACCAGCTATGGCTACTGCGAGAAACGGACTCCAGACTTCAGACTTGAGACTCAAGACGCATTTGGCCCGCATCGAAGTCGGCCCGGTGGAGTTACCGAAATTGCTGGAGGCGGGAACGGCGGTGCGAGTGGCGGCGGCGTTGAAGCAAATCGGTTACGCCCATGTAACGGTGGATTTGCAGGGCTATCGGCGGGGGAGCTTGAATGAAACCGGTGGTTCGCATAAGGCGCTCGTTCCTCAACCCGCCGGCCCGGCATAAGGTTTTACGCGGGGCGCGGGAAACTTTTCAGTCCCAACGGTTTTAGATAACGAGTTTATGGCACAGTTCTCCTACAAGGCCCGGCGACGTTCGGGCGAAGTTGTCCAAGGTGTCTTGGACGTGGCGGATCGCACGGCGGCACTGGCGCAGATTGAGCGCCTGGGACTTTTCCCCGTGGCGTTGGATGCCGTCAAGGGCGCGGCGGCCGCCACTGACAAGCCGGCGGCGCAGAAAGTCCAATTGTCCGGGATGTTGCCTTCTTCTTTACGCTCGATGTTGACGCGTAAACGCAAACCCAAGATGCAGGAGGTGGCCACCTTCACGCAGCAGTTGGCTAATTTGCTCCAGGCCGGCATGCCCCTCACGATTGCGCTCAACAGCATGACGCACCTGGAGTCCAAGGGCATTCCCAAGGACGTGAGTGTCAATTTGCGGCAGGAAGTCATGGAAGGTCGCAGTTTGTCGGATGCGATGAGCAAGCAACCCCTGATCTTTTCTGATCTGTACGTGAACATGGTCAAGGCGGGCGAACAGTCCGGTGCGCTGGTGGAAGTCTTACGGCGCATGGCGGATCACTTTGAAAAATTCGCGGCGGTGCAGGCGAAGTTTTCCGCCGCGCTGGTTTATCCGGCGTTCGTCGGGGTGGTCGGCATCGCCATTGCGATTTTTTTCATGACCTACATGCTGCCAAAATTCATGACGCTCTTTGGCAACATGAATGTGCAGCTTCCAATGATGACGCAGATTCTCATCAAAATCAGCGACGTGTTTACCGGTTACTGGTGGGCCATGTTGTTGGTGCTCGGTCTGGCCTACATTGGTTTCCGCAAATTCCAGAGCACGGAGGAGGGCAAGCGCAAGCTTGACGAGTGGAAGATGAAAATGCCGATTTTCGGGAAGGTGGTGAGGTTGAACCTGTTTGGCCAGTTTGCGCGCACGCTTTCAACTTTGCTCGAAAACGGCGTGCCCGTCCTGACGGCACTCAAGATTACTGAACAAGTTTTACCCAACCGCGTCATCAAAGAAGCCACCGCCAAGACGCGCGAAGCCGTGACGGACGGCAAAACACTTGCGCAGCCGCTGGCCCAGAGCAAAGTTTTTCCGCAACTCATGGTGGACTTGGTGCGGATTGGCGAGGAAACGGGCAATGTGCCGGGGGCGTTGAAGAACGTGGCGGACACCTACGAGAACGAGTTGAACATTGCGTTGCGTGTGATGACCAACATGATCGAGCCGGTGATGATCGTGGCGATGGCCGGCGGCGTGGGCTTCCTGTTGCTGAGCGTGCTGTCGGCGATGTTCTCGATGATCTCCAATGTCGGCGGCTCGATGAGCCGGTGAGGCAGCCATGCGGAGCGCAAAACCATATTTGCGGCGCGGCGGATTTACGCTGATTGAAATCATGATCGTGGTCGCCCTCATGGGCTTGATTGCGACGATGGCCATCCCAAACATCTACCAACTGGGTAAAAAGGAAGGGATGCGGCGGGCGGTGAGCAACCTGATCGAAGTTTGCAGCAACGCCCGCGCCCAAGCGATTTTGCGCGGGAAAGCGGTGGACGTGATCTTTCATCCGGTGGAGCGGCGCTTCGAAGTTGGTGGTCTGGCGGCGACGGCGGCAACAAATTTAGAAGGGGTGGAAGTCATGGCAAAACCCGCCCCGCCGCCGGCGCCCGGTACTGGCTTGGCCGGCGTGATTCCCGATGACGTTGTCTTGGAAATGCTCGACGTCAACCTGCTCGAATACAAGCAGTCGGAGTGGACGCGCGTGCGGTTTTATCCAAACGGTACGAGTGACGAGATGACGGTGATCTTTCACTCCGACAAAGGCGATTTCCGCAAGATTACCCTCGAACCCACCACTGGTCTGGCGACCCAAGGTCCCGTGAAAAAATGAAGCGTCACCCGTCAGCCTTTGACCGCCGCGCTCATCGGGCATTTTCGTTGATCGAAGTCATGGTGGCGCTGGCGATTTTCTTCATGGCGGTGTTCGCGATTCTCGGTTTGATTTCCCAACTACTGAAGAACGCGCGCGCCTTTCAGAACAAGAAGGGCGCCGACGCGGGCATGGTTCACGCCTATTGGTCCTCCATCACCAACCGGGTCACGGAGGGATTGGAGAGCGGCGAGTTCAACGCTTTGGCCAATTTTAAGGACCAGTATCGCGATTATTCCTGGGAGAAGGACACGACGTTCTACGCCACGAACGGATTGTGGCAGGTGGATTATCGTGTGATCAACAAACGCAATGGTCAGGTGGAATCGTCGGTCCGAACATTCTTTTACGATCCGAATACGCAGAGCGGGGTGCCCCAATGAGGCTGACGCGTAGCACCCGCTTTGGGAGCGCCCCCGACCGCAGCGCGCCGGTGCGGAGACCGGTGCGTCGCCGTGTTTCAATCGCTTTCACACTCATCGAAATCATGATGGCCATGGTCATCTTCAGCCTCGTGATTACGGCGATTTATGCCACATGGACGTTGATCATCAAGTCGGCAAAAATCGGTCTCGAAGCCTCGGCCCAACTGCAACGGGAGCGCATTGCCATACGCACCATTGAAGAAGCTCTCGGGAGCGCGCGTTCGTTCGCGGCGGATTTGCGGCATTACGGATTTGCGGCGGAAAACGGCGACAACGTGCGGTTGAGTTTTGTGGCCCGCCTGCCGGAATCCTTTCCGCGGAGCGGCCGCTTCGGAGATTTCGACGTGCGGCGCGTGACCTTCTCGCTGGAAAACGGCCCGGATTCCGAGCGGCAATTGGTGATGCGGCAATCCCCGATTCTAATGGACCCGGAAAAGGACGAGGACGAGAAGGAGTACCCGCTCGTGCTGGCGCGCGGCGTCAACAAGATGGAATTCGAGTTTTGGGATACCCGGAAGAACGAGTGGGTGGATGATTGGGCGCAGACGAACCAGATCCCAAAGATGATGAAAATCACCCTGGGTTTCGTCGTGAAAAAACCGGATTCATCATTCGGCTCGACCGAGCGGCGTCAGGAAATTTCACGCATCGTGGCGTTGCCTGCGATGACCGTGCCGGTGAATTATCAACGACCCAACCAGCCGCCGGGCGGCGGCGGGGCCGTCCCACCTCCACCTCCACCGCGATGAGAAATCCGCCGCCAACTGCACCCGCCGGGGTTGCGCTCATTATTGTGATGATCTGTATCACGGTGCTCTCCGTCTTGGCCGCCGGCTTTGCCTATTCGATGAAAGTCGAAACCAAGCTCGCGATGAATGCGAATAGCGAGTCGGAGTTGAACTCGCTTGGGCGCTCGGGCGTGGAAATGGCTCGCTGGGTTCTGGCGCAGCAGGCCACCATTGCGCAGGAGCCGTTTGATGCCCTCAATCAACAATGGGCCGGCGGGCCAGGCAGCATGATGACCAGCAATAGCCCGCTGGCCGGCATTTCGCTCGACAACATCCAACTTGGCGGTGGCAAATTTTCCATCAAGATCACCGACCTTGAACGCAAAGTGAACATCAACGTGGCCGATCAAGTCATGTTGGAACAGGCATTGCGTTTGATTGGCGTGGACGCGGGCGAGTTCACTGCCATCACCGCCTCCATCCTCGACTGGATTGACCCGGACTCAAGGGAGCACATGAACGGCACGGAGTCCGATTATTACTCGACGCTGGATCCGCCGTATCAGGCGAAGAACGGGCCGTTGGATGACCTCTCGGAACTGCTGCTGGTGCGCGGCGTCACGCCGGATATCTACTGGGGCGGCGTGGCCACCAATCATTTGCCCGCCGCGTTCCAGAATAAAGTGGGCTTCCACCAACCCGGCGGCGGGGTGCTCGCCTACGATGTCGGATTGGTGAATTTGTTCACCCCCCTCTCCAGCGGTCAGATCAATATCAACACGGCATCGGCCCGGGTGCTGCAAATGCTCCCGTTTGTGGACGAAAATATCGCGGCGGACATCATCCGCCTGCGCGCGGGCCCCGACGGGATGGACGGCACGGATGACGATACGCCGTTCCGGAGTCCCGGCGAGCTCGTCAACGCGGGCTTGAACAATCAGATCGTCGGCCAGATTGGGCGTTACTGCACGGTGCGCAGCAGCACCTTTGAAGTGCAGGTGGACGCTGAGATCAACGGCTACCACCGGTACTTTTATGCCATTCTCGGCCGGAAAGGTCCGCGCGACGTGCAGGTGCTGACTTACCACTGGAAATTTTCGCCAGCCGTCCCGGGCCATGCAAACGCTCGTTGAAGATTTCCTCCAGTATCTTCGGCACGAACGCGGTCAGGCCGAACACACCCAACGAACTTACGCCGGGCTGCTGCATCAATTTACGGCCTGGGCCGCAACGGAAAAACTTACCGACTGGAAGCAGGTTGAACTGTCGCACCTGATGGCTTTCCTTCAACGTGAACGGCAGCGCCCGTTGGCGTCCGAACCAAAAGAATCCCTCCGCCGTCTCAGCAGTGAGAGTGTTTATCTTCAGATCGCGGCGCTGCGTGCCTTCTATCGCTTTGCCGAGAACGAAAAACTGCTGCCGCTTAATGTGGCCGAACATCTTTCCCTGCCCCGCCGCTGGAAACGGCTACCGAAATCATTGACGCATCCGGAAATCGAAGCCCTGCTCCAGTCCGAATCGGCGGACAGCCCGGCGCAGCTTTGCGATCAAGCCATTCTCGAACTCGCCTACGCTTCCGGCCTGCGGCGGGCCGAGTTATGCGGCCTGCGCCTGGAACAACTCCATCTCGAAGCCGGTTTCATCAACGTGATCGGCAAGGGCAACAAGGAACGAGTCGTTCCCGTCGGCAGCAAAGCGGTGGCGGCGTTGAATCGTTACCTCACCCACGGCCGGCCGCTGCTCGTCAAACCGCGCTCGCCGGCCAATGTATTTCTGACCCAGCGCGGCAGCCGGTTCGCGTCCGCCACGATGTGGCAACGGATCAAGCGGCGCGTCCGCGGCTCCGGGGTAGCGCGCAACATCACCCCGCACATGCTGCGGCACAGTTTTGCCACGCATCTCCTGGAGTACGGCGCAGATCTGCGCGTGATCCAAGAAATGCTCGGTCACGCGAGCATCAGCACCACGGAAGTTTATACCCACGTCGCCGGCAGCCGGTTGCGGGAGGTTCATCAAAAGTTTCATCCGCGTCCGTAGTTCCAACCCGCTCGGCTATCGGCGGCTAAATAAGCAAAGGCCGCGCTGGTTTCCCAACGCGGCCAAGGTGAATTCTGAAATCATTTACGACCGGACGCCAAAATTCAGCGGCGCGCTCGCCGGCATTTCGTGGGCACAGGGCTGATTCGTCGGCGCGTCGGCGGCGCGTGCGTTTGGTGCCACGACTTGATGCGCCAGCATCCAGGCTTCCACTTCCTCGCCGCTGATGTCCGGCAACATCTGACCGTTGATCTCGACGCAGGGGCTGAGCATCTGGCCGCTCTTTTCGATCATCTCCTGCCGCTGGGTGGCGTTGTTGATGATGTCGCGATCTTCAAAGGGCAGATCATATTTACGGAAGACGGCGCGCACACCGTTGCTCCAGCCGCAGGTCGGTTTCAAATAAGCGATGATTTTCGGTTTGTTCATAAATTTAATATGCCGGGACATAGTGCCACACCCCGCACCTTTGGTAAATGGGCAATTACGGTCGGGCCCCGCCCCACCGCGTTGTGGGCTGGCCCGGCTCTTGTTCAGGGCGTTACCGCGCGATAATAACGTTGCAGGAAATTCGTTGCCTGGGGATCCACAAATAAAGTTCCACTGCTGACGGGAGTGTTGGTGGCAATGCTGGTCCAACCCGAGAGATTGGTGGACGCGAGCAATCGGTAGGCGAGGGCCGGGATGACGTTGGTGACGGGCAATTGCAGCGCGTTCGTATAAAAGTAGGGCGTGAGGAAACGCGGAACCCCGGCACAATCAGTGCGATCCAGCAATGCCACCTGTCCCGCTGGCATGGCGGCGGCATAGAGCCGGATACGCGCCACCGCCCCGCCACTTTCCTCGGTGCTATCGTCTTTGAAGAAGCGCAGGTCGTTGGCGCTGGTGAGGACGCCGCGCAAGGCGGTGTCCACAAAGCTCAATTGCGGCCCGCCGTTGACGTAGGCAACAACGTTGCTGTCGCTGTCGCGCGTGAGCACAACTTGAACGTAGGCGCCGGCGGGAATCGTGGGCGCCGCGGCTTCGATCACGGGATAAAAATTGAGCCGCCCATCGCGAACGTACAATCCGGTGTCAATGGCGGCCGCTTTGAAATCCAGCAGGCGCCGCCAACCATTGGTCTGATCCAGACGGAAGAGCATGACGATGGTGTAAACGTTGGTGGGAATGACACCGGTGGTGGGCTGCAGGCGGACGCCGTTGTGCAACGGGAACAGCCGCACGGTCCGTGGGCAAGTATCCACCGTTTCGGTCGTGTAGGAATTGCCGACCCCAATGTCCAGCAGGGCCGGTGGCGTTCCGGCGGAACTCGCAAGGTTCAATTGGAACTGGTAGTCGGCGCCGCTGTTGTTGGTGATGCCGAAGTTGGCCGTGATATTTTTGTTGGTGGTCATCACCACGTTGAGCGGATTGGCGCTGCCTGTGGCGTCGCCGCTCCAAGTGAGGAAACTATAGCCTGGGCTGGGATTGGCGGTCAGTTGGACGGGTTGGTTGAGGGCATAAGAAACCTGCGGGGGCGTGAGCGTGTTGTTGCCGACGGGATTGCGGGTCACGTTGCCGCCAATGGCGGTCGTGAGCAGGCGTGGGTTGAAGCTTGCGGAATTGGCCGGGTTTGTGCCCTCCAAATACTCTTCCGTATTGCTAACACCGTCGCCGTCGGGATCCTGCGTGCCGTTGTATGAATAAATGTTCGGCCAATAGGTGAGTTCCCACGCATCCGGCAGGCCGTCGCCATCGTAATCGTCCGTGGCGGAATTTTGGCCGTTCAGGTTGAAAACAAAGTTCTGCGTGAGCGCAGTGTTGTTGGTGACCAGCAGGTAATAGCTGTAAGCCGGCAGCCACGGCCACGCGGTGTTGTAGAGTTGCTGGTTCAACGTGCTGTTGGCCGCGCCACCCGACGTCCAGTGATATTCGGAGGGCGGCATGGGAATAGTGCCTTGTTCCAGATAGAGCCAGACGGTGTTGGAATGGGTGGAACTGCTGACCCAGCGTCGGGCATCGGCAGGTACGTCAACGCGGTATTTAAGCGTGCCGTTGGGCGGAATGGTATTGGTAATGCCACCGCCATAAAACGCGAGGACGTTGGTGTAGTTGATGACCGAAGTGTTGGTGGTGGAACTGACGGAGAATGTCGCATCGTTGACCGCGCGGAAGCCGAGATAATAATAACTGCCCGGCCGCGTTGGCGGGGTGTTGAAGGTGTACGTGGTGGGTGGGTCATAAGTGGTATAAGGCCCGAAATTCTTGTTGTCGGTTTGCCAGTGGCGGTAATCCGAGACGTAACTGCCCTGGCCGGGCGGGGTGAGATCGCGGACATACATGACCACATCGCCGAGGGTTTGCGCGAAGGTCGGACTCCAGTCCACCGGCGCATTGGTCGGAAGGAAGACGCGGTAATAGCGAAAATCTCCGGCGGCGAGCGTCTGGCCGATCAACGGCACGCCATCGTGAGCGAGATCGGTGACGACGCCAAGCGAAGTGATCAAACGGTAGCGGACGTTGGAATTGCCGCCGGCTTGCACCGCGAGATACCAGGTGCCGGGGGCGAGTTGGAGTTCATACCTGCCATCGAGCGGAACCCAGTTGCCGTATTCGCTGCCGACGTTGGCGGTGAGGAAGCGTTCATACATGGCGGCCCCGTAATCGCCATTAAGATAGTGACTGAGGGTCGGGGCGTTGCCGGTGCGAATATAAAGATTGGGGTCGCCGCTGATGGCATCCAAGCGGGTACGAAGGATGCCGACATTATTCGCGGGCACCACGATGGCGTAGTAGTGGAACTTGCCTTGTTCGAGATCGGTCCCTTGGTCGGCCGGTAGCGGCACGCCATTGGTGTTGATGCCAGTGTCGCCAAATACCGGGCCGCCAGCGGGCAGTCCGGGCGTGGTGACACTCCCGCCAATGGCGGGCATGCTCCAAGCGGGCCGCTCGGTCACCAGCGCGCTGCTGGTCAAAGTAAACTGTGTCGTCCCTTGCCCTTGAACTTCGACATACCAGGTGCCGGCGGTCAAATAGGGGGGCACGATGATGGCCTGTTCGGTGTTGTAAGGCTCATTGCCAACATAGCCGTTGTCGTCCGGTAAGAGGTCTCTCCGCACTCGCACGCGCGGGTTGCCCTGGGTGTGATCCAGCGTGAGTTTCCATCCGACAACCGGCTGGCCGTTGAAGTTGGGGGGCACAGCGACTTGGAAATAAGCCCGCTGCAAATCCGCCAGGGTGCCGGAGGTCACATTCGTAATCGTGGGCGTGCTGAGGGTCCGATCAAAAGCCAGATTGGCCGGCGTCAACTGCCGGAGCCGGACGGCGTAGCTGGCGTCGTTGATGGTATCCGCCTGCACGTTCAAGGAGTAAAAGCCCGCAGAGTAATTGGGAATGGTGATGATGCTGTTGTGTTGCCATGAAGGGTTTTCGCCGTAGTCATAACCGTAGGAGTATTGTCCCGAAGGCGCATTGCTACTTTGCGCCAAGCGCATGTAGGGGATGCCGATCTTGTCGGTGAGTCGGATTTCGAGGGCAGCCAAGGCGGCGGGAGCGGTGAATTGATAGACCTTGATCTCGCCGGATTCGAGGCTGTTGGTGCGGGCGGTCTCGGTGGGACTGATCGTGCCCAAGTTGGTGTACGCGAGCGAGCCGTAACTAGAGAGGACGAAGTTGCAACTGTTGGAGCCCGTATAACCGTACGGTGTGTTGGGATTCTGACCTTCGCTGGCGACGAGGATGTAGTAGGTGCCGCCGGGAATGACCGACTGCCCGGATTGGGGCAGTTGGAGGAAATGTTCGTTGCCCGCCTTCTGAGATCGGCGTCCGCCCGCGAGTTGGGCGGGCGAAGTAGCTCCGGGCGTCACGCAGGGCAGAAAGTCTTTTTGAATTTCCATCAGACATTCTCCGCTGGTGGGGGCGAGTCGGACTTTCCAATTCCGTTGATTGGGCGGGACGGTGACTTTGTAGTAAGCCGCCTCGCGCACGGCGAGGTTGGTACCGGAAACATTTCCGTTGAAAGGCAGATCGTAGATGGGGATGGAAAAATTCGCTCCGATGCCGCGACTGAGAATCGTATAATTCATCGGAGCGGTCCCGCCGCCGTTGATGACGCCGACGGTGTAATTGCCCGGAGAAAGCGGCGCGCCCAGGCCGCATTGGAAGACGGTGCCGTAGGAGTTGGAGCCGTTGTAATTGTAGTAGGCGCTCGTCCAGTCGTAATCCGCCGCCCACTGATAGTTGGAGGGCCAACTGGTGGAAGTCCAGGGATAATACCAACCGTAGTAATAGGGATCGGCGTGGGTGCCGAGACTGTCGGGGAGATTGTCACGGCGGATGGACAGGCGCGGATCGCCGCTGGTGATGTTGGTCAGGCGTACATGCCAGCCCAAGGCATTGTTGGGCACGGTGAGGCTGAAATATTTCCAGGTGCCGGCGGCCTGGCCCGTGACTTGACTGGTGCCGCCGTCAAAGGCGATTGGGGTCAAGCCCAGCGCGTGAATCCGGACGGTATAGGAAGCATTCGAGTAGCCGTTCAAGTAGGTGCGCGCCTGAACACAGAGCGTGTAGTTCGTCACCGTCGGATCGGTGAGGTTGATGAGCGAGTCATGCGCCCAAGTATAACCATGGCCATCGCTAAAGCTGATGCCATCGGTGGGAGTCGGCAGATCGTTGTCGGCGCGCAGGCTCATGTAGGGATTGGCCACGCGATTGTCGAGATGCACCTCCAGGCTGAGCGTGCCGGGCGGAACGGTGAAGCTGTAATACTTGAAGTCGGTGCCCTCAACGGTGTCATTCGTGGTGAGGTCGGTGAGGCCGGAAGGATCCACCGTGCCGAGCTGATTGGTCGTGACGGGGCCGTAACTGGAAAGTGTGTAGCTGGAGGCGTTCGTGCCCGCGTAACTGTACGACGGGTTTGGGTTCATGCCCTCACTCACCACGGCGATGTAGTAAGTGCCGTTGGTGAGGGTGGCCTCATAGGGCGAAGAACGTGGCAACTGGGTAAAAATCTCGTTACCGCCTCGTTGCAATTTTCTTCCGCCCGCGAGCTGCACGGGCGACGAACCGCCGCTGACGATATTGGGCAGGTAGTCTTTCTGGATCACCATCAACGCTTCGCTGTTGAGGGCAACCAGTTTTAGTTTCCAACTGGCCTGGCCCGTTGGCACCTGCACCTTGTAATAAACGGCTTCGCGCGGTGAGATATTGGTGTCACTCACCGAGCCGATGAAGGGCAGGTCATAGATGGGAATGCTTTGGTTGGTGCCGATGCCCCGGCTGACCAAGGTGTAACTCATATTGCCCGGCGTGGTGGGCGTGGATGAGTACACGCCGGCAAAGTAGTGGCCGGGCTCGAGGGGATTGTTTTTGCCCATCGCGAGGATGGTGCCGTAGCGATTTGTCAGGTTCGCGTCGTAGTAGTAGCTCGTCCAGTCGTACGCCGCCGCCCATTGATTGCTGCTGGGCCAGGTGGTGAAACTCCAGGGATAGTACCAGCCATAATAGAGATAGACGCCGGTGTACAAACCATTCGGCGCCAAGTCGCGGCAGATGACCAACTGGGGATTCCCCACGGTGTTGGTAAGGCGGAGGTCCCAGCCGAAGGTGTTGCTCGGGACATTAAACTCATAGAAGCGCCAGACCGTGTTGGTGTGGCTGGTGGCGTTGATGATGCCGCCATCGAAAGTGACGGGACTTGAGGTCACCGGATGGACAACCACACTGTAGGTCGCATTGGAGTAACCACCCGTGTAGCTGTTCGCCTGCACGGCCAGCGTGTAGGTGCCGGGTTGCGGTGTGGCGATGTTGATGATGTTGTCGTTTTGCCAGGCGTAACTCTGTCCGTTATCACGGCCATAGCCGATGGTCGTGCTCACCAGCAGGCCGTCTGGGCGCAGGGTCATTGTGGGATTAGCCACCCGGTTATCGAGTCGTACTTCCATTGCCAGCACCCCGGGAGAAACAGTGAATTGATAGAACTTGATTTCACCGCCCAGCAGCGAACCGGATGCGGAAATGTCTGGCCCCGCCGCCGTGAGATTGCCCAGCTGATTGGTGGGTGCGGCGCCGTAGCTGGTGAGAACGTAGCCACAACTATTCGTGCCGATGTAGCCCGACGGGTTGGGGTTCATGCCCTCACTGACGACTGCGAGGTAGTAAGTGCCGGCGGGGATATTGGTTTGCGTCGTGGAGTCCGGCAGCAGCAGATAGTGTTCATCGCCAAATTTCTGTAATTTGCGCCCGCCGCCCAACGAGGTGGAATAGGAACTGCCCCCAACGACGTTGGGTAAATAATCTTTTTGAATCAACAGCAGGGCTTCGCCGTTGGTGACTGCCAACCGCAACTTCCAACTTGGCGTGTTGGCGGGGATTTGCACGCGATAGTAAGCCGCTTCGCGCACGGGCAATGCGTTCGAGGCGACCACGCCCCCATTGAAGGCCAGATCAACCACCGGAATACTCATGCCGTTGGTGGTAATGCCCCGGCTGGCCAGCGTATAACTGATCGGCACGGAACCGCCGCTATCTTTTACGCCAATATAGTAAGTGCCCGCTTCGAGTGGATTACCCCGGCCCATTGCGAGGAGCTTGCCGTAGTTAATCGCCGAGCCAGAACTGTTGTAATAATAGCTCGTCCAGTCATAGCCCGCTCCCCAACTGTATCCACTCGGCCAGGAGGTGAAACTCCACGGATAATACCAGCCGTTGCCATTGTAGTCGTGCGTGCCCAGATCGAAGGGCAGTCGGTCGCGACAGATCGTAAGATACGGATCGCCGCTGGTGATGTTGGTGAGCCGCAAGTCCCAACCCATCGCGTTGGCTGGAACATTGAAAATAAAATACTGAAATTTTCCGGCCGGTTGGTTGTTGACACTTTGGAAGGAACCACCGCCGTCGAAACTCAGCGGCGTGGCGGTCAACTCCTGGCCCGCCAACACAAAATTCCCCAACGCGCCCGTCGGCATGTACACGCCGATGTACCAAATGTCTGCCTGATGGCCGGGGCGTTGCAGAAAACCGCCGGTGCCGGAGTAGTCCACATAAGCTTGGGCCGAACTGGCGGTGCAGTCCGCCGTGCAGTTGCGGTATTTCCATCGGCTGGGCACGGCATTCCGGCGCAGGGCGATTTCGGTGCCGGGGAGTTGGTTGGCGAGTTCCAAATCCCAACCATAAGTTCCGAGTTGCTGTGCGACGTTTGCCACTCGATAAAACCGCCACCCCGCCCGGGCCGGCGCATCGTTGGTAATCTGGAATGTATAATTCACGTCCGTGATGACCGGCTGGCCGTTCGTGAGGGTACAGGTGAAGGCCGGAGCGCCATAAACCGTGATGTAATAGGTGCCGTCGCTCAACACCGGCGGCACCATCGTGACGCTGTCCCCCACGCTGCCGGCCAGTTCGGAGAAGGCATCGTTGACGGATTCATTGGGAATGTTGTTGAGGCGGATGGCGATGTTGGGATCGCCGGTCGTCGGCGTGGTGTTGACCTGCCATGCGATTTGCTGAATTGGAACCTGGACCCGATAGGTGACGTAGCCGTAGGAAGTCGTCGTGACATTGGTTGCGATATTAAAAGCCAGGTCGGTCACGGGTTGCTGGCGCGAATCGAGCGTGAAGCTCAGTCCGGGATTGCCCACAACCCCCACGATGTATTGGCTGCCGATATTGAGATAATTAGGGACCAGCAACATTTGCCCGGGACCGCTCCAGTCGTAGTAGCCACAACCCGCGCAGGAATATTGGATGGGAGCTTTGGTATTATGCACCAACATCGTATTGGTGAGTCCGCTCAAATTAAGTCGCCACGCCAGCGTCCCTGGTGAGACGGTCGTCTTGAAAAAACGCATGCCCTCCGGGCCGATGGTGGCATTGGCTCCGCTGCTGGCGTCAGCGGCCAGCGCGGGCAATTGCTGGACGTACGCCTCGCCGGTAAGCAAGGTCCATTGCGCCCCGGGTGTGGCGTGAACCGTGACATACCAATCCTGCGCCACCGCCCAATGAACGTTTTGCGCCAGCACGAAACCATCCGCACCGACGCGCGTCGAGGCGTAGTCGTAGGCATTGGTTTGCGCCGGAGTGTTGAAACGCAGATAGGCGTTGGCCTCGCCGCTGATCACCTTCAACGCCGTACGCCAGGCGCTGTTGGCGGTGTTGAGGGTGGTGATCTTGAAATAATAATCGCCGCCCGATGCGCTCAGGTTCGTGAATACCTGCGTGCCGAGATCAGCCGTGCCCGGATCCCAGGTCAAGCTGTTGAGCCAGCCGATTTCCGTGGTGAGCGTGTAGTTACAATTCGTCGCGGGTCCGGTTGGCAGATACACCCCGAGAAAATAGGTGTTCGAGGTCGCCATCGAGCTGTCGAGAATGATCGTGTCCACCGGCTGACTGGAGCTGAGATAATCATAGCTACCAATAGTCGGGATCGCCCCGCGGCGAACGTAGAGGTTGGCATCCGCGTTCGCGGTGCTGAGGACGATGCGCCAGCCCGGTAGATTCGTCGGCACATCCACCTGAAAATAATGAAACGCGCCCAGCCCCGCGCTATTGGTGAGCAAGCCCGTGGTCGTGAACGCGAGCGGTTTGAGGACCGGATAAGCGCCGGAGCGAAGGTCCGTGCGATTCGTCGTCAACAACGCAGTGAAGGTATGGGTGGTGGAACCAGCCGGCGTGCTGACGCGCAAACCGTAGTTGGTCGGGGCAGCGAATTCGGGAAGCTGTAGATTGATCTGGTTGGTCGCTCCGTTTAGCCGCGAAATAAAATCGAAATCCGTGTCCGTCGGCGTCCGGCCTTTGGCCACCCGGAGATACGAGTACGTGGCGGGGGCGTTGCTGATAACGAGCGAGAAATTCGTGGCGGCAGCGCCGATGGTAAAACTGTAATTGGTTGCCTGCCCGGGCGCGTTTGTTCCCAGGAACGTCTGCGCAGTGAGGTTTTCCGCGCCCAACAACAAACCGGCAAGAATGGGCGCAACGAATGAAGAATTGATTGTTTTTTTCATTTTAACACCGGATTGGATAAGACGCCCTCTGGTGGGATTTCAAGTTAAAATTGCCAAATAGATTTGCCGTGTTTGCTATCCCCTTGCTCCCATTTCCCGCGAACGATTAGCATCCCGCTGTGAAGCACTTGCTGGAACACGTCGAGCAATCCGCCCGCGCCCGGAAGCTGTTCCGGCGGGGTGAGAATATTCTCGTCGCCGTTTCGGGCGGATTGGATTCCATGGTGCTGCTTCACTTGCTGCACAAACTCGCGCCGCAATTCGGCGGGAGACTTTTCGTCGCCCACTTCAACCACCAGCTTCGCGGGCGCGTGAGTGATGCCGATGAGCGCTTCGTGGAGAAAACCATGGCGGCCTTGGAGTTGCCGTTTCGGGCAGGTACGGAGGCAGTGAAGGTTTTTGCCAAGCAGCGTGGTCTCTCCGTCGAAATGGCCGCGCGCGAACTGCGCCATGCATTTCTGGCGCGCACTGCGTCTCGCTTGAAATGTCGGGTCGTGGCGCTGGCGCACCATGCAGACGATCAGGTGGAATTGTTTTTCCTGCGCGTGTTGCGGGGCGCGGGCGGGGATGGGTTGGCGGGGATGAAATGGCAGTCACCCTCTCCCGCGAACCAGAGCATCGAACTCGTGCGCCCGCTGCTTGACGTGAACAAGGCCGACCTCATCGCATTCGCCCGCGCAAGTGGCATCCGCTTCCGCGAAGACGCGAGCAATGCCGCCCGCGATATTTTGCGAAACCGGGTGCGGCATGAACTGTTACCTTTGCTTCGCCGCCGATTTCAACCCGCACTGGGCCAGAGCGTGCGCCGGTTGATGGCCATCGTAGGCAGTGAGGCCGAGGTGGTGGACGCCGCTGCGCGCGAATGGCTGGCCAAAAGCCTTCCGGTGTTTGATCAACTCGCTGTCGGCGTTCAACGCCGCATCCTCCAGCTTCAACTGCAACGGCTCGAAGCAGCCACGAATTTTGAATTGATCGAGACTTTGCGGTTGGCAGCCAATCAGCCGGTTGCCGTCGGCGTGGCTACCAGCTTGGT
Organism: Verrucomicrobiota bacterium; assembly: GCA_025360895.1. Taxonomy (GTDB): domain Bacteria; phylum Verrucomicrobiota; class Verrucomicrobiia; order Limisphaerales; family JADLHS01; genus JADLHS01. The sequence continues at coordinate 1,260 of JANYBF010000344.1, read as the reverse complement.
CCGGGAGCAGTCCGGGCAAATTTCCAAAGTCATTCTTACCGAGGAAAAATTCCAGTCCGGTCGGCTCGTGCTCCGACCTAGGATGGAATGGCAAGTGGTTGAGTTTGCCGGAGCAGAAATCAAGTTGTGCGCCGTGGCTCGCCGTGGCGTGGGGCGGCGGCGGGCGGCGGGCATTGAGGTTTTCGACGCGGACAAGGTTGGCGCGAAAATCGGGCTACGTCATTGGCAACCGGGCGACCGTTTCCAGCCGATCGGCATGTCCGCCGCCATGAAACTTCAGGACTGGTTCACGAACCAAAAAGTCCCACGCGCCCGCCGCCGACAGTTGGTTGTAGCAACGACGGCGGGTGGCGAGATTTTTTGGGTGGAAGATCAGCGCATCGGCGAGCGATTCAAACTGACGGCAGAAACGCAACGCCGTTTGCTCTGGCGCTGGCAGCGATGATGGCGACCAGCTGCCACCGCCACCGCAAAAACTTTCACAATGAGAGTTCATGACCCGATCCCACCGGAAAACACTCGCTCCAATCCGTTCCGCGCCCTCACTGGCTAAACTCTCGCTGCCCAAACCTGTCTTCCCGTAAAATTTAAAATCAAGCATACGGATTTGAAAATTGTGAACCTTGCTCCAAATACGGCTTGCGCCGCGTCACCCCGTTGCTAGATTGTCATCCGCCTTTCGCCCGGAATTCCGGGCGGTTTTTGTTTTTAACCAAACCATCGTTTACGACTACGTGTGAAAGTTTTTAGCGGAACCTCCAATCTGCCTCTGGCCAATGCCATTTGCGATTACATTGGCATTAAACTTGGTAAGTGCAGCATTCATCCCTTCCCGGATGGGGAAACGTTCGTGAAGATCGAGGAGAACGTACGCGGGGAGGATGTGTTCATCGTGCAGCCCACGTCGCCGCCGACGAATCATCATCTGATGGAACTGTTCATCATGATGGATGCGCTGCGGCGATCGAGTGCCGCGCGCATCACTCCGGTGCTGCCGTTCTATGGTTATGCCCGGCAGGATCGCAAAGACCAACCGCGGGTGCCGATCACTGCCAAGCTCGTTGCCAACCTGATCGTAGCCGCCGGCGCGAATCGGCTTCTTACGATGGATTTGCACGCGCAACAGATTCAAGGGTTTTTCGATATTCCGGTGGATCATCTCTACGCCGCGCCGGTGATGTTTGAATATCTGCAAAAGAAAAAAATGACCGACCTGGTGGTCGTCAGCCCCGATGTGGGCGGGTTGAAGATGGCTTACGC
>JANYBF010000343.1 GCA_025360895.1 Verrucomicrobiota bacterium | reverse complement strand
CGGATTGGCAATCGGGGGAGTTGCTTTGGCTGCTGTCGCGAATCCCGGTTCAGCGTTCGCTGCCACCATCAAGCGGCCCCGCGATCTCATCGGCTTTACGGAGTATCAGACGAATCTGCCGGGTGGGCGCCACGCGAATCTGATCACGATGCGCGCGGCGGTGGTGCGGGCCGATGGCTCTCGTTTCCGGCCCGTGGCCAGCGAACTTGCCCGCCAACCCAATACTTGGACGCAGTTCGCCGGCTGGTCCCCGGACGGTCGGCAAGCAATCATCGGTTGCGGTTGGGAATCACCGGAAAACGGAGCGTGGGAGGAAGCGCACAAAACGTTTCGGTTCACGCCGGAAGGGTGGCGGTATGACACATTGCTCCTCGATCTGGCGAGCGGCAAACTCGCCAACGTCACCGCCAGCGAGCGCGCCAGTTTCTACAACACCGGGGTGTTCTTCTGGCCCAACGATTCGAAGCGGCTGGGCTTTCAGGCGCTCATCGGCGGCGATTCACATCCCTTTAGCATGGACCTCGACGGGCGCAACAAAAAGGACCTCACCGCCGACTCCAAGGAGTTTGCCTACGGCTTCAATGCATCGCCGGATGGGAAACAAATCGCCTACCACAAAAGCTACCAGATTTTTATCGCCGATGCCGACGGCGCGAATGCGAAGCGCATCGAAACTGGACAACCGTTCAACTTCTCCCCGCAGTGGTCACCGGACGGCGAGTGGGTAATGTTCGTCGCCGGCGAACATTACAACTGTCATCCCTACGTGGCTCGCCGCGACGGCAGAGGACTGCGCCAGGTGGCTGACCGCCAGGGTCACCGGGGCGAAGTGACCATTTTTGATGTCCCCGATTTTCACGGTGGCAGCAGTGACGTGCCGCTTTGGTCGCCGGATGGAAAGTGGATCTATTACACCGCCAAAGTCGGCGATAGCGTCGAACTGATGCGCGTGTCGTTGACTGGGAAACCTGAACAACTGACCCGAACCCTGAACGGCCATCTCAACTATCATCCCAAATTCTCTCCCGATGGCCAGTGGGTTGTGTTTGGTTCCAATCGCACCGGCACGCGCCAGCTTTACGTCATGCCCGCCGAGGGCGGAGCGCCCTACCCCATCACGCGCGTCAAACCCGGCTGGGGCGCCATGTGGGCCAACTGGCAACCGCTATCCGCGACAATGGTAAAATGAAGCCCGTAGCCGCCCTTCCCGTAGCCACCGACGTCAGGAGGTGGATTCCTTCTCAGATTCCCCCTCCGCCCCCTCACGTCGGCGGCTACGCTTAAAAACTCGGTTAAAATATTATTTCAACAGATCGGGTGTCCCTCACTTTCCTGCCATGCCTTGAATTTCCTCGGCGGTCAACGCACGGGCGAGGAACGAAAAATCCGCAAAGCACGCCGCGAGAAATTCATTGCCGGAGAAATGCGGATTACCGCCCAGCGCGCAGTCAGTCGCCTGCGTCGTCGTGAACTCGGGCGCGGCGCAGGAGCCGATGCTCTGGCCGTCAACAAACAGAGTCAGCGTGCCGCCGCGTTTCACCGCCGCTACGTGATACAAGCGTCCGGCTTCCAGCACCGCGCCGGGAGTCGAGAATCCGCCGCCGGCTTCGATGCGCGCAAAGACCTTGCCTCCGTCCACCATCAACCGCAACGGGTCATCCATGCTGGCCGCCCAACCGCTGAAAATCTGCCCGGCACGCTTGCCCTGCGCTTCACTCACCCGCACCCGCACCGCCACGGTGAAATCCTCCTCCGGCCAGGCGGGCAATCCATACACGAGCATCTGGTCGCGCCCGTTGACCTCGGTGCCATCGGAATCGCGCACCGTGAACTTTGCGGATTTCACTTCGCCAAACTGAGGCGCTGTTTCGCCGCGCAACGAGTGCGAGATCAGTTCGCCATTCGGGCCGGGCTTGGGATCTGGCGGCCATACTTGTTGCGGCGCTGTGGGATCAAGAATGAACCGGGCGGGCGGAACGTCAGGAATGGTTTCCCCATTAGCACTGATACTGACAACGCGCCAGTAGAGTTGGGCGGGCGTCTCGCCTGCCTTTCCGTTGAGCATTTTGGTGTTGAGCGCAACGCGAGTTGTTAAACCAACGTTCGTTGCGAGCAGCAACGGCACAAAAGAGTCATTGGACGCGAATTCGACCCGGTAGCCGCTGCCGTTACTTTGGGCCGGCGAGACGCCTGCCCTGCGTTGACCGCGCCACTGGAAGCGCACTTCACCCAACGGCACGCGCGCGCCGTCGGCGGGAAGCTGCGTGAATGCCGGTGCCGGTGGTGGGTTCGTGGCAGCGAGCCACGAGCGATAGCGGGTACCCGCTGCGCCGGCACTCGCGAAGTCCACCAGGCGCAGTGGTCGACCGTCCGCCGTCGGAACGTCAACCACGAGCCACGGTTGGCTCACCGTGCCCGTAGCGGCAGAATTGGGTGCGAGGTCCGATTTGATTTCAACCACCCGCGCGGCGGAGAGTTTGGACAGGTTCACCAGAGGAATCCTATCCTCATCGAACGAGTTCCAAGCCTGATCGTAGGCGAGCAACAGCGGCCCGCGATAGAGCGAGACCTTGCCGGCGGCTTCGTTCGCCCCCGCGACCGCGCGAAGGCCAGCATCGAACTCAAGTACGACTTCATCGCACGCGTGCCAGCGCCGTCGAATCTGCACGTAACTGCCAACCGGTGCGTTCGTCGTGACACCCGGGAAGTTCGTCCTTAGTCGAGTTTGCCTGGACCAGGCGGGAATTCGCAGATGCAAAGTCCATTCGTCATCGCCACTTTGGAAGATGAAAACCCGCTGCGAATCCGAACGTGGGTAGTCGCGATCCAGTATGAGAACCCGGTTGGTGTCCGCGTGGGGCAGCGTGAACGTCCCGGGGAAATATCCATTCACTACCAGCCCGTCGGGAGCCGACATCACCGCCCACTCACTCAACATGCCGGGCACACGCGGCCCGTTCACGGAACAGCAGTTCAGTTCCGGCGTGCCGGCCCGCGACTGGAACACAATCGAGTGTGCGCTGGCTTCGCGAACACCATCCATCGGC
>JANYBF010000554.1 GCA_025360895.1 Verrucomicrobiota bacterium | reverse complement strand
GTCAGCAATTGCCAAACGACCGGGCGCAACGCCGCCGGCAATGCGTCGAGATACGGTTCTTCCCCTTGCAGCAAACAGACCACCGGGACACCAAGCTCGGCCTTCAACCGTCGCGCCATGCCGACGAGCAGGGCATTCGACAGGCAGATCACATCCGGGTTGGCGTGTTGGCGAAGCCAGGTAATGAGTTCGGTGATCTCGCGGTTTTGATTGCCGGTCTCGCCGCGCAACATCGAGAGCAGGAGTTCACCCACTTCGTCGGCCCGCGTTTTCGCCGCGCGACCAGCCGCCCATGCGAGCAACCCTTGTGAATTCAGCAGCCGGTGCAGCCAGCCGGGTGCCTGGCGGAACCAGGCGGACTTTTGCTGGAGATAAACATTGATGCCGCCGAAGAAAATCGGGTTGCCCGCGCTTTGATCCGCTTCGTCCACGTTGATGGGCAGATAGAGCGGGAGCATCGTCGCGTCATGACCCAGGTCGCGCAAGGCGGCGACCAGCGTGTTGTCGTGGAAGCAATTCCCACAAAACATGCCGCCGGCACCGGGTGTGAGTTGAACGATATTCATGCGTAATGATCTGCTAGACGGGAAAACTTTAGTCGCTCGGCGGGCCGGCGCAACTTTACATTCGTGCGGGGGGACCGGCGATTGGGCAGCGTTAATTGATTGCACGATCACCGGCGGCTTGCTACAAGAACAGGCAGACAGCGGGTGTGGTTCAATGGTAGAATGTGGCCTTCCCAAGGCTGAGACGAGGGTTCGATTCCCTTCACCCGCTCCATTCATAATCAACGACTTATAAATGTGTGCAGTAAAAGTGCAGTAAATTAACCCTCCAAAACAAAGTTTTTTCTCATGCAATTCACCTGTAAAACGAGGTGATTTATTAATGCGGTGCGGAGAACAGAACCGATAAACCCAAAAGAATTCAGGCTTGTTGAAGAATTTGCGCGGCGCGCGGAGGCAGGCTTGATGGGGTAGAAGCAGTATCGCCGTTGCGATGCGGGAACTTTTCGGAATGAAATCCATTTTGGTCAGTCCGCCACCTGACGAAATCCTGCCAGAAGATCACGCCGCGAAATACGGGAAAACCAGGTAACCGAAACCACTCCCGTGCCGTCGAATATGAGATGCCGGCGGCAACGGCAAATTCCTTGGCATTCAGCGCCTGATCCAAGCGGCGTTTCTCCAAGACATGCTTTAGCTTGATGCTGCGAAGCTGTTTATCCTGCGGCATATTAACCTCCGGCCTGTGTTCATATCTACTGCTTGGTAAAATTGACTGCAACGGCGGCGACGTGAGTCTTGAGCGAGGCCGCGAACCGCCGGTCAACTGCCTTCACAAAATTTAAGTCACATTTCTGAATCTTCCGCGCGACGGCTTGGAGACCACTGCCCAACAGCGTGACTTCGGCCACGGCAAAACAGATCACCAGTTTTTCGGGCGGTGCATCGGCATTCTTTTCCAGTGCCGGATTAGGAATCGTCTCGGCATACAGCAATTGAGCGTCTGGCAGAAGATAGCTGCGTTCGTCGTCGGCAAAAACGTTGAGCGCCGCCACGTTCGGATCAATGCCGAAGCAGGGATTGTCACGCGTGCTAGATGCCGATGCCGCGTCGGGGTTGGTGTTGGCGCTCATAAGATATTTCACGAATTTGTTCGATGCGTCTGCGGGGCGAAATGGATTGCGTCATGCGCTGGCGGAATTGTTTCAGGAAACGCTGACCACGTTCCATGACCCGCAGGATGAATTTCTGCCGGCTGACATGCGGGACCACTTCCACGGCGGCCAGCCGTTCGCTGGAATGGGTGACATGCGAACGCAGCCGCTCGGTGTCATCGGTGAAAATCTGGCAGCGTTCACGGCCACGCGAGATGCTGACATAAAATTGTTGCTGATGGACGGCGGCCAATGACCGCGACGATGCCACGACCAACACTTCGTCCACAGTTTTGCCCTGGGCAGCGTGTGACGTGACGGCGTAGCCGTGGGTGAACGTGCGGTAATTTTGCGGAATCACCCGACCGTCGGCCAGCACCACGGAATCGCCCTGAATCGCCCGCACCTCGACAAGTTCGCCATTGATGAACCGCTTGCCGACCGTGTTCGCTTGCAGCAATAGCTTGTCGCCGGCAGCGATTTTCAATTTCCGTTTCTCCCCCACATCAAAGCAGGCGCAGCCTGCACCCAATGGGAAAAGATTTTCAGAACCATCCGCACGCTGGACTTTGATCAAATCATTTTCGACCGCGACCACCGCGACCGTTTCATCTTTCGCGAAATCATTCTTGCGATGATGAAACCGTATCGCCATGCCGGGATGATATTGCCGCGCATCTTGCTTTTGTGCTTCCGTCCACGACAGCGAATCGAAAACATCGAATCTTTTTCTTCACCGGCCAGACGGCCGGAAGTTTTCATTGCGGCCCGGACTTGCGCCGTGACCGCCTCGATTTCATTCCAAGTCGGTGCGACTAGCAGTGCAGATCGGTTTTGTTCCAATGCCTTTAGATATGACTGCGCTATCTTATCATGCAGATTGTCGTTGGAAGATTCAGTGATCGCACCCATGCGTTCCAGTTGGGCGAACGCCTCCAACATCCGCTTCTGCGCCGCCAGTTCGACCGCCTTGCGATACTCGGCTTTACGCTGACGACGGATGCGAGTCAGTTGACCGGATTGAAAATTGGAATGTTGCTCCAGAATCCGCAACGCATCACCCCGCACAACCGATGAGTGCTGGCCGGTGTCGCCTGACA
>JANYBF010000550.1 GCA_025360895.1 Verrucomicrobiota bacterium | reverse complement strand
GCCAGAAGCTGGGCCGCTCGTTTACCTGGCGGCTCGCGGGCGGTGGGTACGACGGCTTCGCGGATTATCGTTCACTCTGGCTGGCGAACTACTACAAGCAACAATTCAGCTTTGTGCCGGGTTACGAAACACCGCATCCTAGCGGGTACAATGCGGCCACCAGTTTGCGCTGGGAATATCAGCCGGCCACCAGCTTTGCCGAAGTTGCGTTTCTCTACGCCCACGACACCATCGCGCCGGGTTATGAGTTTGAACCCTTGCTCGGGGAGCTCCTGCAAGCGCCGGATCAACTCGACACCTATTCGCCCACGCTCAAGCTGGAAAACATCGTCAGCCGCAACTCAATCCTCGTCGAATTTCCGCTGGAGCAAGGCTTCGATCTCGGCGACGGCGGCGAGACAGTCCGTGCCCTCGGCGTGGACGGTGAGTTTGCTGCCGGGGCCGGCGGCGAGCATCATCAGGCCCATGATGCTTTTGCCGTTCACTTTTTCGCCATCCTTTTCTACAAAGATATCGCTGGCAAAGCGGTTGGCCGTCTTGACGAACATGGCGGCGGGCCGGGCGTGAATGCCCAGCTTGTTCACGACGGTCAGTTCTTTGGAGAAGTTCCCGTCGGCGTCCGGCGATTTTTTGGCGCTCATCAAATCGGTGTCCTACCGTTAGAACTAGCAAAAGCCGCTGAATAATCCATTCATTTCTGTGCCTTCGCGGTTTCCGCCATCCGCGCGAGGAGGCGGTCGTTCAATTCCTTGGCCGGATTGTAACCGGTGAGGGTCAACTTGGTGTGCAGCGCGGCGACCTCAATGAGCCGGGCGATGTCGCGGCCCGGGCGCACGGGAATGGTGATGTGCGGAATCTTCACGCCGAGAATCTCGGTGAATTGCTGTTCCATGCCCAACCGATCCACGTCCGGCACATCGTGCCAGGCCTTGAGGGACACGATGAGGTCCACGCGCTTGTTCGAGCCGATGCTTTTGACTCCAAACATGGCGGCCACGTTGATGATGCCGATACCGCGCACCTCCATGTGATTGCGGGTGAGTTCCGAACTCGTGCCCAGTACGTCGCGGCCATCGAGCAACGTTACTTTGGTGATGTCGTCGGCGATCAGGCTGTAACCGCGTTCGATGAGGGCCAGGACGCTTTCGCTTTTGCCGATACCGCTTTCGCCCTTGATGATGACGCCCACGCCGAGGATGTCCACCATGCTGCCCATCTCGCTGCCGCGCGGGGCAAACATCGCATCCAGGGCCAGGGTGGCCTGGGTAATGAATTTCATCGTGAGCAACGGCGTGCGGAAGATGGGCACGGCGGCCCGGTTCGCGGCGCGGATTAACTCCGCATCCGGTCGCAGATCGCGGCTGAACACCAGGCAGGGCACCTGAAATTTGAAAAGTTTCGCGTAGCACCGCTCGCGTTCCGGGCGCGCCCGCGACTTGAGAAAATAGACGTCTGCGTTACCCAAGGTCTGAACCCGCTTGTAGGCGAAGTAACGCGTGAACCCGGCGAGGACCAGACCGGGGCGGTTGACGCTGGGCTCGCGGATGATTCGCTTCAGCCCTTTCGCGCCCGCAATGAGTTCCAGCTTCAACTCCCCGGCGTGTTCGTTGATGAATTTTTCGACCGTGACGAGTTCAGATTTCATCAGAATTCAAATTGTCATCCATCTAACCAAAGAACCTCAGGCGTTAGTTCGTGAATTTTGCCCGGTAGAATCGTTGCGAGTTGGTGGAACTCGTTTGCACCTTTCCTACGCCATTCGTCAAGGTCAGATTAGTGAAGGACGACCACGATGGCGGCAGATTCGTGGTCACTTCAACATCGCAGGTTGCTCCGACCGGGCCGCTGATCTCAAACGTCAATGCCCCGTTGGTTGATTGTGGCGAGCGCAGGAGCAGGGTCTTGGCGTTGGCCGTGTGCTGGTAGTTCTGACGGAACATCGGCCATGCTCCATCGGCAAACGGAGTTCCCGTTGGCAGGTAATAAACATTGCTGACCATTGAGCCGACATAAAGCCCGCCGCTCGAACCAATCACCGGCGATGAAAAAACCGGTCCGCCGATGGGATAGGCCCAGCGTCCGGTGCCGTTCGTGTTCACCACATGTAAGTTGCCGTCATCCGAGCCAACGAACACCGTGCCGTCCCGACCCAATGCCGGCGATGATTTGACCGCGCCCCGGGTCTTGTACGTCCAGTTCGTGGTGCCGTTGGGATTGATGGCGTAAAGGTTCGCATCGCTCGAACCGATATAAACCACGCCGTTTGATCCGATGGCGGGCGAGGAGCAAATGGCACCGCCGGTGGTCACGGGCCAGCCGCTCTTGGTGCTTCCGCTTGAAGTGAACGCGTACACTTTGCCGTCCAACCCGCCCACATAAACATTGCCAGCAGAGTCAATGGCCGGGGAAGAATAGATGCCGCCCGCCACGGTCACTGGCCAGCCGGACAAGACTGAGCCGTTGGTGGGATTCAATGCGTACAGGTTAGTAGTGGTC
>JANYBF010000539.1 GCA_025360895.1 Verrucomicrobiota bacterium | reverse complement strand
GGTCTTCTTGCCGTCGCGCGCTGATTTCTCCGCCAGCTTCAGGTTTTCGATCACGTGCTCCGGCGCCTGCGCCACCACCCAACCGCGATCATCAAAGCCTTTGCGCCCGGCCCGGCCGCTGATCTGGTGAAAATCCCGCGCGCTCAGAATCGCGGTCTTTTGGCCGTCGTATTTGCACAGCCGCGTGAACAGCACGGTGCGAATCGGCACGTTGATGCCGACGCCCAGCGTGTCCGTGCCGCAGATGATTTTCAGCAGTCCCTTCTGCGCGAGTTGTTCGACCAGCACGCGATACTTGGGCAGCAGCCCGGCGTGATGCAACCCGATGCCGTGCCGCAACCACTTTTTGATGTCCGGCCCATATGGACTGCTGAACTTGAATCCATCGAGCGCATTTGCAATCAGGGTCTTTTCTTCGCGTGAACAAACATTGATACTCGTGAAATCCTGCGCACTCTGCGCGGCTTCCAGTTGCGTGAAGTGGACGACATACACTGGCGTGCGCCCATCGGCCGCGAGACTCTCCAGCGTCTTGGCCAGCGGTAATTCCGAATACTCATGCGACAGCGGAACGGGCCGGTCGGTGGACGCAACCGTGACGGTTGGTCGCCCGGTGAGCCGCGTGAGTTCTTCCTCGAAGAAAGTCGTTTCACCCAGCGTCGCGGACATCAGGAGGAAACGGGTTTGCGGTAATGTGAGCAGGGGAATCTGCCATGCCCCACCGCGCTCGCGATCCGCGTAGTAATGGAATTCGTCCATGACTACGTCCTGCACATTGGCCGCCGCGCCTTCTCGCAGCGCGATGTTGGCGAGAATCTCGGCGGTGCAGCAAAGGATTGGCGCGGTCCGATTCACCGACGCGTCGCCGGTGCTCAGACCGACGTTGTCCGGACCGAACTCACGACACAGCGCCATGAATTTTTCGTTCACCAACGCTTTGATGGGGCAGGTATAGATGGAGCGCCGTCCCTGCGCGAGGGCCTTGAAGTGCAGCGCCGTGGCGACGAGTGATTTGCCCGACCCGGTCGGCGTGTTCAGAATGATGTTCTTGCCCTCGAACAACTCGAGGATGGCGGATTCCTGCGCGGGATAAAGTTGCAGCCGCCGTCCTTCCACGTAATCCAGGAAACGTCCGAGCAACACATCGTTGCCGGTTTTCCCGTCGCGTGGAATCAAATCGTATAATGTGGCGGGCACAGTCCGCCCACTCTACGGAGCACGAGCCGCGATGAAAAGGCGCGATACGCAGTGGATTGCACGGTTTGCAATTTGAATTGGTATTATTTCAAGCGAGGGTTAAAATCTCGTGAGCGCAATATGAAAGTCCAACGACAATTAGTGACGCACACCTTCAAAGGCAAGCGCTTCGATGATCATGGGTTGGATCTCGACGTGTTGCCGGACCTTTTTGCCTACAAACAATTGCTCGTGGAAACTGCCAAGGCGCTGTGGCGGCGCAATCATCCCGACCGCGAGCGCCTGCCCAAGAATTTCGAGAACGCCTTGCTGCTGAAATTTTTTGGCATCGAAAAGGGCAGTGTCGCGGTGCCGATCATGCGCGAGTATGAAAGTGAGGAACAGGCAGATTTTTGGAAACTTCAACCGGCGGATGAACTCGATATTGCAGTCGAGTTGGTTAACGCGGCCATCGTAGCCGCCAATAACAACCAACCATTGCCAGAAGAATTGCCAAAAAACATCATCCCACTGTTTGGCGACTACGGGAAAGGGTTGCGCGACGACGAAAGCGTAGAATTGAAATCCGCGCAAACACACAAAACCGCCAGCTATACCCGGAATGCCCAAAAGGAACTCTTGGCGCGGGCGATGACGGTGTATACCGATGTGGTGGATTACATCGGTGAAGTCCGGGCCGTTGATTTGGGTGGAACTTTCACTTTGAAACTGGATGATGGATCAAGAATACCCGGACGGTTCAGCGCAGACCAGGAAACCGTTGTGACGGAAGCGTTGCAAGAACATGCCAGCCGCCTCCTCCGAGTCAATGGTATCGCCGAGTTTCAACCGAGCGGTGAAATCAAAAGCATTATCAAGGTCAAGGAACTAACCATTCAACCGGCAGGCGAGTTGACCTTTGATGCTAAGGTGCGACCGGTTTGGGAGGTTGTCGCCGAACTTGGCGCAAGAATTCCCGCCAGAGAATGGGACAATGTGCCGGGGGATGCTGCGCGAAATATTGAACATTATCTCTATGGCGCTCTCAAGGATGGGAAATGAAGAGGGTTTTTGCAGATACAGGCTACTGGGTGGCGTTGCTGAATCCGTCAGATGAATTGCATTCAAAGGCTTTGGAGGTTTCACGCCGACTTGGTCCGGTGCGGATTTACACACCCGAAATGGTTTTGGTCGAAGTTGCAAACATGCTCGGGAAAGCGGGTGAGAATTTTCGCGCGTTGGTGCAACAAACCGTTGCCAGTCTCAGACAAAATCCCAATGTCACCATCGAGCCCCAAACGAGCACACTGTTCCGAGAGGCGCTGGATTTCTATGCCGCACACAAAGACAAGAATTGGAGTCTGACGGATTGTGCGTCGTTTCTGGTCATGAAAGGAGAGGGCATAACAGAAGCATTAGCCTACGATCATCATTTTGAACAGGCTGGCTTTGTTGCCTCACTGAGGGCGGTGAACCATTAAGTCTGTCCGCAACGGAAACGCAAGTGTTTAGTCCCCTGTCAGCAGATCCACCCCGGATATCTTCAACGCCAATCCAGCAACCACGCCAACCGACCTGAATAATGAGCCAAGCCAAATCCAAAATCGGCCACATCGCCTGGACCGACCTCACAGTGAAATTCGCAACGAAGATTGGCGACTTCTACGCCGCGGTCGTCGGCTGGAAAATTACCAAGGTGGACATGGGTGGCTACGCCGATTACGGCATGAACCGCCCGACGGATGGCAAAATGGTCGCCGGCGTGTGCCATGCGCGGGGACAAAATGCCGACCTCCCGCCGCAGTGGCTTATCTACCTCAACGTCGCCAGCCTCAAAACGAGCCTCGCCCGCTGCCGCAAACTTGGCGGCCAGGTGATCTGTCCGGCGCGCAAGCTGATGGGTGGTCGTATGGCTGTGATTCGTGATCCCGCCGGGGCCGTCGCCGCGCTCTACGAACCGGGCCGCGATTGAAACTGCCGACCATGGATCAGGATTCCCGTATCGCAGTGCGCCCGATTACGGCCGCCGCAACGTGGCCGCTGCGCCAGTCGGTGCTGCGTCCAGGTCGGCCTATCGCCGTCGCGCAATTTTCCGGCGACGATTTGCCCTCCACCAAACACTTCGGCGCGTTTCAAAGCGACGAACTCGTGGGCATCGCCTCGCTCTTTCTTGCCGAAATGCCGGAGCATCCCGGCGCAAGCGCGGTACAACTGCGTGGCATGGCCACCGCGCCGGTCGTGCGGGGCGCGGGCTTCGGTCGCGCGCTGGTGGCCGCGTGCGTTGCGTTTGCGGTGGCGAGCGGAAAGCCATTGATCTGGTGCAATGCACGAAAGCCGGCCGTTGAGTTTTACCGCAAGCTTGGCTGGGAAATCCTCGGCGAAGAATTTGACGTTCCCGATGTGGGTCCGCATTTCCACATGTGGCGCCGGGTGAAATAAGCACCAACTCCTGGTTTGTGAGGCAAATGCTACATCGCTTTTCCGTGGCGCGCTCTTTGAGGTCGCCGTGAAGGAGCGCAATGCCTTCATCGTTACAGATTTGCTCAACGGGCTAAAGTGGGCGCTCGGGAGTTTCATCCCTTTGGCAAACGCGAGCCGCAAACGACGCCGCTAATTTCCTATTAACCCAAGACCAAGGCCTGGCTTCGTTGAGTTCAATGGAACAAAACGTCCGCCGGCACAATCTGCTTCTCAAGCTTGTCGCTCTTCCACGAGAACTTGCAGCCGGCATCAATGTCTTTCTCGAAGTATTCAACCTTGAGCGCGTGATCCCCGGCGGAGAGCTGAACGTTACCCGAGACTTCTTCCATCGCATGCGCACCGCCATTATCCACCACCAGCTTGCCGTCAATGAACAGGCGGGAGCCGTCATCGGAATCGAGGAAGAGGGTGTATTTGCCGTCAGCAGGAACGCGGATCATCCCAGTCCAACGGATATAAAAAAAATCTTTGAATTGGGTGCCGGGCCAGTTGTCCTGCGTGCTTTCGAAATTGATGGTTTTGTCCACCCGCTTGAGGTCGGGCGTCTTGGTTGCGGGAAAATCGGGGAAATCCTCCGTGCCTTCCTCCGTCCGGTAGTACTCGGCCAACAGCCCCGGCTCACCGCCGGCCGCCTTGTGGAAAAGAACGGTGGCCGGCACAACTTCTTTCTTCTTGCCGGTAGTTTCCCAGGACAGGATGCAGCCTGCGTCCACCTCGGCTTCAAAGAACTCAACCTTGATTTCGTGGTCCCCGGCTGTGAGTTCGGCGTGGCCGGACATTTCGGTCATTTCATGCGTCCCGCCATTATCCACCACCTGCTTGCCATCAATGAAAAGCCGCGAGCCGTCGTCTGATTCCAGGTGAAAGGTGTAGTTGCCATCTTGCGGAACCCGGATCACACCCGACCAGTTCACATAAAAATTGTCCACCAGCTTCGTCTCCGGAAACGCATCCTGCGTGCTCGCGAAATTGACCTGCTTGTCCACCCGTTCGACGGATGGTTTTTGTTCCGCCGGAATGGTCGGGAAATCATCCAGCGAACCGGGCATTTGATAATACCGGCCGACCAAGCCGGGTTGGAGCGCATCGCTGGCGAGCGCGGTGCAGGTGTTGAGCGCGGCAGCGAGCAGAAACATTTTGGTGCGGTTCATGGCAATTGATTGGATTGATTTTGATTGCGTGACGGATCGAAGCGATGGCGTCGCCGTCGCGGTATTGACGGATAAATGACACGAATGGCGATAACACGCAACAAGGTTTTGGCGCCGTGAAGAAACACCCGCTTTCATCCTTGGCAAAAGCGAATACCACTCCAGGGAAACGCTGCTGGCGTTCGCGCAAAGGGAACCCCTTCGCTTGCTCCTTGCCCAATTGCGGCAAAAAACTAGACTGCCGCCAACAACCGAACCAATCACGTTATGAATCAACATAAATTTAGCACCCTTAACCGCCGGCAGTTTCTCTATGGCGCCGGCGCCGGCGTGGCCCTGTTCAATATTCTTCCTGGCACTCTGGTGCGTGGCGCGGAAAGCCTTTCCCCGAATGAGAAGCTCAACGTGGCTGGCATCGGCATCGGCAGCCGGGGCGGCGCTGACGTGGATGAGGTGGCGGGACTAGGCGAAAACATCGTCGCGTTGTGCGACGTGGATGAAAGATACGCGGCCAAGGAATTCGCCAAGTATCCGAACGCCAGACGCTTCACGGATTATCGCGTGATGCTCGACAAGATGGGCAAGGAAATTGACGGCGTCGTCATCGGCACCCCCGATCATACCCACGCCGTGATCGCCATGGAAGCCATGCAGCGGGGCAAGCATGTTTATTGCGAAAAGCCCCTGGCGCACTCGGTCCATGAAGTCCGCGCGTTGATGGCGGCTGCCGACAAATACAAGGTGGTCACGCAGCTTGGCAATCAGGGGCATTCCAGCGACACCATTCGCCGCGTGTGCGAGTGGGTTTGGGCGGGAGCCCTCGGCCAGGTCCATACGGTCCACGCCGGCTGCGATGCCTTCAAAGAAGTGTATTGCCAGATTCCGAACCTGGCCAAGCTGGATCAACCTCACGAAGTGCCCAAGGGCCTCGACTATGATCTGTGGATCGGCCCGGCGGCCTTCCGGCCGTACTCGCCGCTCTGTGTGCCGTGGAATTGGCGCGGTTGGATGCCGTTCGGCGGTGGCGCCATCGGCGATTGGATTTGTCACGTCGTGGACCCGACCTTTTGGGCGCTGGATCTCGACGCGCCGACAACCATCCAGGCGGAAGTGACCGACTATGATCCCGCCAAACAGGGGCTGTGCTATCCGCCCGCAGCGAAGTTTACCTTTGAGTTTCCAGCCAAGCCGGGTCGGGGTCCAGTCAAGTTGATCTGGTATGATGGCAACAATTCGATCCCCAAACCCAAGGACTTTCCGGCGGATGAAAAAGTTCCCGGCACCGGGGCAATTATCATGGGGGAGAAGGGAATGATCGTTCACGGTTCGCACGGCGGCGGCGGTTGCCATCTCGTTCCGGACAGTCTCATGGAACAACACTCCGGTAAAAATGCGCCGGCCCAAAAGCTTGCGCGCGTCAAAGGTCACGCCTGGGATTGGGCGGACGCGATTCGCAATGGGCGTAAGGCTGGATCTAATTTCGGTTACGGCGGTCCGCTCACGCAGGTGGCCTTGCTGGGTCTCATTGCCCTTCGGTTCCCTGGCCAGACGCTGAAATGGGATGACCAGGCGATGCGCTTCACCAACAACGACGCGGCCAACGCTTATGTCAACCCGGCTTACCGTGCCGGTTGGAAACTCTAGGTATATCCGTTCACCTTGGCTTCATGAGATTCTGCGGAAGCTTGATCCTCGGCGCCTTGATGTCGGTCTGGGTGAGTCAAGCCAGAGGGCAAACCGCAACCGATTCGGTGGCTCATGCGGCGCTCATCGTGAAATGGGATGCGCCCAGTCTGGCGCGCGGCGAAAAACTTTACGCCGCGGTTTGCATCACCTGTCATGGCACGCCGGAAAGGGTCGGCACCTTGCCGACGTCGCGCGCTTTTTGGAAGGAGCCGTTCAAGAACGGCAGCGATCCGCTCAGCCTCTTCAAGACGATCGTCACGGGAACGAATCAAATGCCGCCGCAGTTGTGGCTGACTCCGGAACAGGGCTACGATGTGATTCATTTCGTGCGCGAGACCTTCCTCAAGCCACTCAACCCCACGCAGTATTTCGCCGTTACCCCGGAGTATCTGGCGAACCTGCCCAAAGGGACGAACGGGGTGTTTCAGAAAACCGCCGAGATGATCGAGTATGAGCGCGGACCAAAATATCTGCGGATGGATTTTGGGCCGGCGCTGTTCTGGACGTATGAGGTGGATCCCAACAACTTCGCCTACAAGGGAATTGCCCTGCGCCTGGACAAAGGCCCGGGCGGCATTTCCCAAGGCCGGGCGTGGATGGTGTTCGATCACGACACGCTGCGTTGGGCTGCGGGATGGACCGGGGACAAGTTCATTGACTGGAAGGGCATCGCTTTCGATGGCTCACACGGCACGCACGCGAGCATCGTCGGCACTAAATCTTTCGTCAATCCGGTCGGCCCGGGTTGGGCCAATCCAGAAACGGGCAGCTTTGAGGAGCCGCGTTTGCTGGGGAAGGATCAAAAACCATACGGCCCCCTGCCGCGCGAGTGGGCGCATTATCAAGGGCTTTACCGGAGCGGTGATGAAGCCATCGTGGCCTACACGGTAGGCAAGGCGGAGGTGTTGGAATTGGCGGGTCTCGAAACGAGTGGTGGTGTCGCTGTCTTTTCCCGCACGCTAAACATCGGCAAATCCAGCCACGACCTCCTCGCGCGCCTCGCACCGGAAACCGTCCCGGCATTTTTGGTGGGCCCGAGTCCGGCCAAGATCATCCGCACGAACGGAATGAACCTGCTGCAGATTCCAGCGGTCAGCACGCCGCTGAAAATCAAAATCATTCTCGGAAATCCGGGAGCCGGGGTTGATCCGGGCGTGGTTTATGGGTTTGCGGTCACCTCGCAGTCCGCAGTGGATTTAAGCGCGCAAATAAAGCGGGCCTCGCCGCCGGCGCCGCCCATCGAGACCCAGGGAAAATTGGGCAGCGAGGAAGGCGCGTTTGCCGTGGATGAGATCACGGTTCCGACGGAAGCCCAGCTGCCGGGTCGCTCATGGATGCGCCTGAGCGGCTTTGATTTTTTCAAAGATGGACAGTCCGCGGCGGTTTGCACTTGGAACGGCGAGGTCTGGCTCGTGAACGGCATTGACTCGACGCTGCAAAGGCTGACCTGGCGGCGCATCGCGACGGGACTGTTCCAACCGCTCGGCCTCAAGATTGTGGACGGGATCATTCATGTCGGCTGTCGCGACCAAATCGCTCGTTTGCATGATCGCAACGGGGATGGGGCGATTGACTTCATCGAGAATTTTAACAACGACCATCAAGTCACCGAACATTTTCACGAATTCGCTACCGGCCTCCAGACGGACTCAGCCGGAAATTTCTACTACGCCAAGTGTGGTCGCCACGGTTTGCCGGCCGTCGTACCGCAGCACGGCACGGTGCTTAAAGTCAGCGCGGATGGCCGGCAGACCGAGATTCTGGCTCACGGTTTTCGCGCGATCAACGGCATGTGTGTGAATGACGACGGCACCTGCCTGGTTACGGATCAGGAAGGGCACTGGACGCCGAAGAACCGGATTGACTGGGTGCGCCCGGGAAAATTCTACGGTTACATGTGGGCCTACGATCACCCCGAGAGCGCCGCCGATGAGGCAATGTCTCCGCCGCTCGCGTGGGTCGTGAACGAGATTGATCGTTCACCCGCCGAGATTGTCCGCATCCCCAAGGGTAATTGGGGCGCGCTGCAAGGTTCGTTGCTCAACATCTCCTATGGCATGGGCCAGATTTTTCTCGTGCCCTATGAGCCGGCGGGCCGGGAACTGCAAGGCGGCGTGGTCGCGTTGCCGCTGCCATTGTTCCCCACCGGCATCATGCGAGGCCGCTTCAATCCGCAAGATGGCCAGCTCTACACCTGTGGCCTGTTTGGTTGGGCGGGGAACCGTACGGCCGATGGCGGCTTCTTTCGCGTCCGTTACACGGGCAAGCCGTGTTACTTGCCGGTGGGAATCCACGCAACT
>JANYBF010000497.1 GCA_025360895.1 Verrucomicrobiota bacterium | reverse complement strand
TTACGACCCGGACGGCGTTCATTTGAACAATGCCGGCTATCTCGTCATGGCGACCATCGTCCGCAGCAACTTGGTTTATTTCAATCGGGTTAATGCCGACTACTACGTCCGCAAGGACGGCAGCGATTCAAATACCGGCACGGCGAACACCAGCGGTAGCGCATGGCTGACGATCCAAAAAGCAGCGAATACGATGACGGCAGGCGATACCGTGACGGTAAATACTGGCATTTATTCTGAGGATGTGAGCAGTGCCAGCAGCGGCACTTCCTTGAATTTGATCACCTTTGCGGGCGTCGGGCTTCCAGATGTGAACTCGTTTCAAATGAGTCACAGTTGGATTGCGATCCAAGGTTTCCGGATCTCTGTCAGTAACGCGGTTTACGACGCAGCCATCCAAGGCAATCCCTACGCGACGCCGGGCAACTTCGGAAATGCTCACAACATCATCGTGCGATCGAATTTATTTGATCTCCATTCCGTTGCTGAGTCCCAAATTTTTACGGCGGGGACGAACTGGCTGATCTATTCTAATAGTTTTGTGAACAGTTGGAAGGACTCGCTCGCGCTGGCGGGACAAGGCCACACCATTACCAACAATTACTTCTCAGAAACCAACGGGGCGGATTTACTACATGTCTTGGGCGACGGAATTACTTTTGCAAATAACTTGGTCAGCAATTGGAGCGGTCGGTATCTAAGTGCTGGGGACAAATTGAAGGTGGGCATCACGTATTATTTTCTTACCACCAATGGCGCGCCGAGTGATTTCTCAAACGTGGGCGCAGGGACATGGCCATATATTCTTGGGGAGACTTACTTCGGGGGTCATGATGGGTTTACTGCCACGGGCACGACGCCTAACAACTGGGGCGGAACGGTATTAGATTCCAGCAATCATCCAGACTTCGTTCAGGCCGCAGATTATGGCTATCCGTCGTCAACGAATATCGTGATTGAGAACAATCGATTTTATTACGCTTTCGGCACGCAACTCGGAAACGTGCAAGACACCGGGAACACCCACAATATCCGCAACTGGGTGTATCGTAACAACGTCTTTGCCAACGTCAGTTTTACAATGAATCTCTATGCTCCGGGGTTCAGTTTTTACAATAACACCTTTTACCGCACGGCCAAAGACTTCGGCAGTATGGCGATCAGTTACAACAACTCATCCTACGGCATTGCCTCCAACCTGACAGTCTTCAACAACATATTTTTTGAGTGTTCGGACACGCCCACGTCGGCGAGTCGAGGTTGGGCATCGGGCGACTCGGCCTTAAATCAACTCAAAGATTACAACCTCGTTATCGGCACCGGAGCCGGCACGACCAAAGACTCTAGTTTTACTGCGGGCAGCCAAGAATCTCACAGTTTGAACGGGGTAAATCCGCTTTTTGTTAATGCTTCAATTTACGACTTTCGGTTGGCAACCAATTCTCCCGCGCTAGCAGCCGGCACTAACTTGAATGCGATTTTCACGACGGATCTGATTGGAGCCACGCGGGGGAGCACATGGTCCATGGGCGCTTACCAGACTGGGTTTTCGGGTGGCGATACTACTGCTCCGGTCTGCACCATAATCGTACCGTCCACCAGCATTAACACTCCCAACGCGACCGTGGACCTGTCCGGTACGGCGAGCGATAACGTGGGCGTAACCACCGTCACCTGGGGCGCCAGTCCGAGCGGCGGGTCGGGTACCGCGACCGGCACGACCACTTGGTCCATTACGGGCGTGCCTCTGAATTTGGGGGGGAATGTGGTCACGGTCACGGCGTACGATGCGGCGGGGAATTTTTTTTCGGCTCCGAGAAACGTGCTGTATTACCTCGGGACCATTTCCAATCCCGCCAGCGGACGCGCGGCTTTAATCGGCGTTGGCGGGCCGTGATTTTTTTATGTTGATTCAACTTTCCACCCTCAAGACCCGGCTCGGCATCGAAGATGCCGATGTGAAGGACGACGAGTTCCTCACGAACACCATTCTTTCCATCGGGGCGCGGTTCGAAAATGAAACGAATCGCGTGTTCGCGCGCGCGCCGGCGGCGACGTACCAGTTTCGCGCGGATGAAATGAATCTGGTCGTGGACCGCTACCCGATCGAGGCCGTGACGAGTTTCGAGCTCAAGATAACCGAAGCCCTCGGTTGGGTGGCGCAAACGGGCGTTGATTACCTCATCAGCCCGTCGCGGGCGCTGGTCGAAATGGCGGCGCCCCTGGGCACGAGCAAGCAACTGGGGCGCGTGACGTTTGCGGGCGGCTACGTGTTGCCGGGCGATACCGTGGATGTGGGCGAGACGGCGTTGCCCCAAGACCTGGTGAATGCGTGCCAGGATCAGGCGGTGTACCAATACCAAAATCGGGATCGGCTCGGCCTATCCAGCGTGAGCGGCAGCCAGGGTGGAGTTTCCCTGCCGGCAACGGTGGATCTCCTGCCGGGTGTCGTCCAGGTGATAAAACGGTACGAACGGTGGCGGAATTGAAATGGAAGCCAGTCTAAAATCCGAAAACGTGCAGCAGGTAATCAAGACGATTGCCGGCACGCCGGAGCGCGTGCGCAAAGCCCTGGCCACCGGGCTGGCCAGGGCTTTGGAAGACGTCGTCGGCAGGGCCGGGACGACCTTCATGAGCGGGCCCAGCAAGACGCAACTGGGCGTGCGCACGACCCGCTTGCGCGGGGCGCTGGCCAGCGAGGTGGTCGACGCCGGCGACAAGATCATCGGTCGCGTGGGCGACAACATGCCGTACGCGGCGTTTCACGAATTTGGCTTTCACGGCACGATCGCGGTGCGGGCGCACACGCGCGTGAGGGGCTGGCTCAATGCCAAGGGGCAGGCACTCAAGACGCACCAGACCGTAAATCAACTCGGGGCGTACAGCCTGGGTAAGAATGGCAAACCGACCGCGCCGGTAATCGGGACGTATCAGCGGGATATCCGGCCGGAAGCCGTGCGGCTGGGCTTGAGCGGGTTCAAGGGTCTTAGCCAGGTGCGGGCGTACGCGCGCAAGATCAATTACGCGGGCCGACCGTTCCTGAAGCCGGCGGTCGATGCCACCGACATTGCTGGGGAGATCAATCA
The DNA here is from genome assembly GCA_025360895.1 of Verrucomicrobiota bacterium. GTDB lineage: Bacteria > Verrucomicrobiota > Verrucomicrobiia > Limisphaerales > JADLHS01 > JADLHS01. The sequence goes on along the minus strand of JANYBF010000497.1, from coordinate 9,111 downwards.
GGAGTTGCAAACTTTGAAAGCCGCATGAGCCAGCCCGATTCCATCAAAACCAAGATCGTGAACCGGGTGCTCGCCATTTGCCGGGCGCTCAAGGGCGCGACGGATTTGCGCGAGATCGAGCGGAAGAACGCGCTCTTCCTGCTCACGCAGATCCGACCAGCGCTGCACATCGTGACCGGCGACGAGAGCGTGGTGGATGAGGACAATCGCGGCTATCGCCTCAAGTTTCCGGTGGCATTCCAGGTTATCTTCGGCGCTTCGGCGGATCCGTATGGGGCAGCGGATCAATGGGAATGTTTGATCCAGCAAACCATCGAGGACAACGAGCAACTCACGCAGGACGATGACACCGCGCTCGTGAGCAAGATCACCTACGAAGGGGCAACCCCCTATGTGACCGAGGAAAAACAGCCGAGCAATTTATTGATCGTGCTGTACCAATTTGAGTACCGGCGCGAACGCGCCCGACCGTGGATTAGTTACTGAAAGGAAAAAAACTATGGAAAGAACAAACTTCGGAATGCTCCTCGCCAAGATCGAGGGCACGTACGGCATCGACCCGACGCCCACGGCGGCGCTCAACCTGATGGCCGTCACGCGCGCGGGCGTGCAGTTCAGCGTTAAATATGATCACCTCACCCGGCAGATTCTGGACGGCACCCTCTCGAAGGTGAGCGGCCTGAATGCGATGCCCGAGGTTCAACTCAACTTCGCGGTGGAGATCCGGGGCAACCGGACCAATGGGGCGGCGCATACGGACATCAGCGAAGGTGCCAGCACCTACAAGATCGAGATTGATCCGCTGCTGCGCGCGTGCGATCTCGTGCCGACCTACACGGTTGAAACGGTCAGCGGCAATCGCGATGGTTACGTGATTTACACGCCCACGGTGCCCACGAATGAGGGCGAATCGGTGACATTCTACTACTATACGGGAAATAAATTGCACAAGATTACCGGGGCCAAGGGCACGGTGAATGGCAAGCTGGACGCGGGTAAATTCGCCATGTTGGATTTCAGTTTTAAGGGTATCTACAACGCGATCACCGATGCGGCCATTCCCAGTTCGCCGACCTGGCTGAACACCACGCCGCCGATCTTTGTGAATAGCGGCTCGACGGTGGGCGCTTACTCGCCCGTGTTCCAATCGCTCAATTTTGACCTGGGCAACTCGATTGCGCGGCGCGATGACGCCAACGCCACCACGGGCGTGCGCGGTTTTCTCAAAATCAATCGCGATTCCAAACTCACGATTGATCCGGAGAGCGTAGCCGAAGCCACGAGCCCGTTCTGGGCGGACCTGGCGGCGGGCACGCCGCGCACCATCACCGGGTTGCTCGGGACGCAGAGCGGCAACAAGTTTTCCGCGACCTTCGCGGGCGTGCCCCAGGGCGTGGGCTACGGCGACCGCAGCGGCATCCGCACGCAGCCGATTGATTACAGCATCGAGCGGGCAAACCTGAGCGATGCGCCCGGCGCGGAGTTTCAATTGAAATTCTATTAAGCCGAAACTCATAAACTCAAAAAGGGACCAACGATGAATGATGAATTTAAAATGCCGGAGGTGACCGAGGCCGATGTTCTCAAGGGGGAGCAGGAAACCTATTTAGAGTTTCACAACGGCGACCGGACGCATGTGACCGTGAAAAAACTCAACTGGGCGGCGGCCCTGGCGGTGAGCACCGAGCCCGATCCGGCGTTTGGCCTGGTCAAGACGGTGCTCGCGGCCGTGCCGAAGGAACTGGCCAACGACGAATTCCTCAACCGGCTCACGCCCTTGTCGCTGCTGATCATTTCGAATGTGGCGATGACGCTCACGAATGGAGTGCGCGCGCTGGGAAAAAAGCAGGCGGCCCGGAAGGCGGCGGAAACCGCAGCGCCGGTTACGCCGAGTTTTGTGCCGCCGCCGGAGAACTGCGGGGTTGCGGCTACGGGCGCGACGAGGTAGCGGATTTCAGCCCGGCGCAATTGACCTGGCATTTGCGGTTGCACCGGCGGTTAAGAGCGGAGCGGGATCAACGGCAGTTGCTGCTGATCGCGGCGGGGCAGGCGGGTGGCAAAGCTTACGAGCAAGTGCATCGGTTGTTGGCACGCGAGATTGGCCGGTTGGCGGACCAGGGCAACGGGGAGCGCGAAACGGAAGCGCCGCAATGTGCGACGCCACGAAGTCAGGAAGAGTTTGAAGCGATGATGAAAGACGAAAACTGATGGGTCTGGAAAATACCAAAGCCAGTTTCACGATCGAGGTCAACCAGACCGGGACGGGCGCGACCGAGGCGACGAATCAATTGGCCGCGCTCAATGCGCAAGCCAACACCTTGAGCCAGTCATTCACGTCTCTCAACAATACAAATTTCACCTTCGCCACCGCCACAACGCAGGCAACGCGGGAAGTCAAAGCCCACACGGAAGCGATGCACGGGGCGGCGGCGGCACACCACGCGGTAAAACTCGCCGTTAAAGAAGCGGCGACGCTGGCTTTTCCGCAGTTTGCGTTCGCGGCGCACACCGCCAAAATCGCCGTGGAGGGGCTGAGCGCGGTAATCGTAGGCAGCGTGGCCACGGCGGGATTAATGGTGACGAGCATGGCGGCGTTGGGTGCGGCCATTGTGTCCGCCTACGACGGCGTTCAAATGGTACGGGCGCGCTTCAAAGAGGGGGAAACCGGCGCGGATCTGGCCAAGTCGATGGAAGACAACATTGTCCGGTTGCAAGAGCAGAACAATAAATATCTCGCCGAGGGTAAGATCACGGTTGATACCTTCAAGGCGATCAACAAAGCGCTCATAATTACGATTCCGGCAGAAGCGGAATCCAGTTGGAGCGCCGATAGTTTGAAAAAGTTTGAGGAAGAGCTGGGCCATGTGGCGGATCGAATTAAGCAGGTGAAGGAGGTGTTGGAAAAGTCCAAGACCACCACGGCCCAGGAAGACATCGCCCAATTTAACCGCACGCAAGCATTGGCTGATGCCAATATCAAACTCCACTTCGACGCAATCCCCAAAAAAGATCAGGAAGTAAACTTGCAGATGTTGTTGAATAAGGAGTTGGAGCTGCATAATAAACTGCTGGTTGACGGCAAGATCACCGAACGAGAATATCTCGCGCTCAATTCAGAATCGCAGACCAAGGAGATTCAAGGGCTGGCCCAGGTTAAGCAGCAACTCACCGAGATTCAGTCGCTCGGGCAACATGTGGCGGAGAACTTTGCCAGCGGGTTTGCCAGTGCCTTTGTGGCGTTTGCGAGCGGGACGAAGTCGGCGAAGGATGCTTTTCGCGAATTCGCCAGTCAAATGCTGAAACAGACGGCCGAAATGATGTTGCAGATGGCGATCATGCGGGCCCTCTTTGGCGCGGCGGGAGCGTCAACCGGCACCGGTGGGCTGATTGGGGGCTTGATTAACAGCGCTCCCAAAGGCGCGGCCGAGGGCGGCATGTTCCCCAAAATGATGGCTTCCGGCGGCATGGCTGGCGTGAGCAGTGTTTCGCAGGCAACTTATTTTCCAAAGTTCAACGTGGTGGCCGGCGAGGCCGGACGCGAGATGATGACGGTGCTGGCGCAGCCGCGCATGATGTCCTTGGGCGGGATGCAGGCGATGGTGGGCAGTGCCCAGGGCAATCAACTCGCCATTACCAATGCCTCCGATCTGGCGAACCGGGGCGGAGTTGATATCCGCGTGACGCTGAGCCCGGAGCTGAAAGCCGAGATCATTTCCGATTCCGTGAAAGGGGCGCGCGTGACGGTGGCCAACGACATGCGCTCGGACACGCCAATTTCGCGCGGGGTGAAAGGATTAACGGGATGAGTGACGTGCTCTACCCCATCGGCGCGCTCAAGGCCGTGGCCGTGAGCCGGCAGGATCGGACGTTGGTGGATGCCTTCGAAGATGGCACGACGACGAGCCGGCGTTTCTGGGCGGCCCAAAATTTCAAGCGCAAGGTGCAGCTCCAACACGCGCCACTCACGCTTCAGGAGTTCCGCTACCTGCGCTCGTTTTTCAGCCAGCGCAGTGGCGGCTACGATTATTTTTGGTTTCGCGACAACGTCAACCGGGGCGGAAATCTCAAGGTGCGGTTCACCCAGCCACTGCCCGAACAATGGGACGGCGGGGCGCGCCCGGTGGCGGTGGAACTGGCCGAGGTCGGGCCGATCCGCGCCTTGCCGGAGTTTGATGAGATCGCGACGGCGGCCGGCAGCGCGCCGTTGCTCTGGTACGACGCCAACCGCGAATACTATCTCACGCACGCGGGCACGGTCTTGAACGATACGAGCGCGTACGATGTGATGCTGATCCAGCATCCGGTCTGGCAGGCGGGCACACCGCCGATCGGGAACCTTCTCGGGCAGTATCAGCAATACACTTTTACCGGTGCGGAGTGGGCCAAAACGGCGGCGAATCTGGCGGGTTTAAGCGGTTCGCAACCGGCTTGCACGGTTTTTGCAATTGCCAAACATGGGACGATTGCCGCCCGGCAGGTGCTGTTCAGTGTGGGGGCGATGGGAACGAGTAAAGCGGTGGGCATTGAGGTGAATGCTTCCAATTTTTACACGCCGTTCCTCGGCGGGAGCGAAACCTGGGCGATAGCGCAGCAAAGCAACGGTACGCCGAACACCTGGCGCTCGTTCGCGGTGACGTGGGCGGCCGCTTCCAATTCCGCGACCTTTTACACCAACGCGGCGAGCATCGGCAGCGAGAGCAACACGCGGGCGTACACGGCCGGGCCGGCGGCGCTCGGCGCGGCCATTGACGGCACGCTCAAGGCCAGCGGAAACGTGGCGCACGCGCTCGTTTTCGCGGGTGCGCTCACGCTCGCCCAGGTGAAGGCGGTTCACAATTTACTCGGGTATCAATACGGGCTGGCTCAAGTTTAGAAAGGACCAAATGAAACATCTCAAGACAACAATTATCGGGTCGGTGCTGGCGCTGGCATCACTTTGGTTGGGTGCTTATTTCTGTAACTACGCCGCGAAATTATCAGAGTGGGCATTATTCCCGGTTTTCATAACGGGAGTTATTGGCTTTGGTGTCGGAACGGCCCTCGCGATCGGACCTTGGATCAAAGACGATTGTAGATGAAAACCGTCTCTACTCCCATCGCGAACGAGGCCGCCGCCACGCAAAATGCGTGGGTGGAGATTTACGACATCTATCTCAAGGCGGCCATCACCACGCCGTGGGGAACGACGAATATTTTACGTCTTTGCACGCTCGGGGTGGATTTTGCGTTCTTCACGCCCACGAGCGCGCCCGAGGCCACGGGCACGCAAGGCACGGCGGCGACGTATTCGCAGTGGCCGATCAAACGGCAGGTGGTTAAATCCTCGGCGGATTTCACGGACCAAAAGATGCAAATCACCGCCTCGAATGTGACGTCTCAATGGGCGCAGATGCTGGCGGATGTGGACTGGTACGACGTGGCCGTCATGATCCGGCAGACCAGCCCGAACCTGGTGGGCGCCACCAACACGGATTGTGTGACCCTGTTCAGTGGGGTGGTGGATTCGATCAAGATCGACAACCAGACGATTACGTTGAGCTGCTCGAATTCGCTGGCGCAGCTCACGCGGGTGTTGCCGAGCGAAAACATGCACGCCAGTTGCCGTTTTCGATGGGCGGATGATCTGTGCACGCAGATCCGGTTCAAGGCGGCGAATTACAAGGCCAAAACGGTGGGCAGCAGCAGTACCAAGATCCTGGTGAAGAGCGCCGGGTTGACCGAAGACCTCGGGAACAGCGCGAGCTATGGTACGGACCTTGTGGATGCGCTGGCCGATGCGGCCATCACGACGAGTAGCGAGCGGCCGTTTCTGGATGTGACCGTCAAATCGGCCAACGGGTTTCTGTGGATCGTCTCGGGCAATTATGTGCTGCAAATTGATCAGAAGGTTAAATTTGTCGGCAGCGCGCCCACCAACTTTGTGGTGGGGACGTGGTATTACGTTTTGGACATGCTCGCGGGGGGTTGGCATGTGTTCGTGTTGGCGACGACGCCGGGTGGGCCGACGGTGGTAGCGCCGGGTTCGGCGGGCTATTTTAATTTGGTGGGGGAGGTTGGTTATGAGGGATTCCAAGTTAAGACCAGCAAGACGAATCACTGGGAGTTCAGCACGGACGCGGACTGGGGCACGGTGGATAATGCTTATTACGTGATCCCGGATGCGCAGGCGGGCCTGAAAAACGCCGCGTTGACACCTTATATCCAATTTGATTTTGGGTCGGCCAAGACGCCGCGCTTGTGGCGCTTGAGCAGCGTGCCGGGACTCCAATCCGATCAGCGGGTGCGGGTGATCCAGTTTTTTTCGTCGAGCGATGCCGCTACGTGGGCGTTTGAAGGCTATTTCCAGATGCCGAACGCGGGCGGGACGTTGTTTGATTGTTTTCTGCCGGCCGCCAGCACGAAACGTTATTGGCGCATCTGCGTTCGCTCGCGCTGGTCCGAGTCGCTCTATAAAGTGATGTTTTACAAGGTTCAGGCGTACGAAAATGGCCGGCACTGGTGGCGGGATGGGCGGGTGACGTTCGACGCGGCCACGGCCACGGTGGCGCTTCGGAATTTCTCGGCCAAGGTGCTGGGCTCGTACGCGGGCGAGGTGGCGGTGGAGGAATTACCGGCGACGCCGGCGAGTGGCGACACGTTGGTTATCGAGCGCGGGTGCGCGCGAAACTTCAACGCGTGTTGCGAACGGGGTAACATCGAAAACTACGGCGGCTTTGACGATCTGCCCACTCAAACGGTGATCCGATGAGCGAGCACGATCATATATATATGGGGCTCCCGTGGAAGGCGGGCGGGCGCACGCGCGCGGGGCTGGATTGTGTGGGGTTGGCGTGTCTCTTTTTGGAGGCCGAGATGGGCTTGAATCTGCGTCCGCCCACGAGCGATTGCGGGGCGGATGCGGCGGCTTTGCTAAGGGGCAGAAACTTCGATGCAACGGCCTTGCAACGGGGGGATGTGATCTTTTTTTCGCTGGGCGGCAAGGTTTGCCATGTGGGGGTGTGGCTGGGCAAGGGCAAATTGTTGCACATCCTTCAGGGTTTTGAGTCGCGCATCGAGAACGGGCTGGTGCTGGCGCGGCGGTTGGGCCTGCAACCGGTGGCCGCCGTGCGGGCGGACGAGGTGGAATTGCTGGCCGAGGCGTTGAGTGATGCCAGGCTGGCGGGTTGGGTTGGGGTGGTTTTGTTCGTGGTGAGCATCTTGTTGAGCCTGGTGTCCACGCTGTTGATGCCCAAGCTGGCGCGGCAGGGGAACAAAACCGGCAAGTATGGTTTCGACGGGTTGGTGACGCAGCGGAGCACGGAGATCCCGTTGCCAGATATTCTCGGGACGGTGACGGTGGCGGGGAATTCTCCGTACACGCAACTGAGCGACAAAAATCTGACCTCAACGGCGGCGAATCAACGCACCAACCAGGTGATCATCCTCGCGGGCGGGCCGACCGCAGGCATTGATCTGTCCGATACCGGGATTACGATCAATGGGCTCACGTATTTAGACAAATTTTTTAAAAATAGCTCGCTGGCAAAGGGGTTCACGCTGAATCCGGATCAAACGAAGGCGGAGGCGGTGACCGGCACGATAAACGGCGAGACGATGGTGCCGAGTCTCTCGATCTACCCCGGCACGGCGGGCATCAGTGTGCCGGTGGACATCCGGGCGAGTTATGATCGGACGTTTCCCATCTATGGGTTCGCGGGGTGCGCCTATACGGTTTTGCGGTTGATTGATTCGAGCAAATTTCCGCAGTTAAATCTCACGGCGCGGGTGCAGGGTCGGTTCACGCGCGCGTTCGACAATACCGGGCTGACGGTGACCGGCCTGGGCGGGGACAGCATCGGGCCCGGCGATGGGGTGACGCGGCGCTTCAAAACGACGTTCGGGCCGGATCTGGTGGCGGTGAGCGCCTTGACGGTGAATGCCGGGGCGTGGACGGAGCTCAGCGCGAGCAATCAGACGGGGAATGTTTTTTTCGTGAACAAGACGAAGGGGTTCATCGAGTTTCCGGACAACATCCCCGGCGCGTTCGCCATCCTGGTGAGTTACACTTACTATCCGCGCGATTTCAGCGTGAACCCGGCGCGCCACATCTGTTATCTCCTGACCGAAACTGGCCGGGGCATGGGCTTCTCGGCAGCGATGCTGGACTGGCAGTCTTTCTATGATGCGTGGGCCTATTTCGACGGGTTTGTAGACTGGCAAAACGCGGATGGGATCGTGACGGCGAAGCGGTTCACAACGAATTATGCCGTGGATTTTCGGAAGCCGGTGCAGGAGCACCTGAAGGTTTTACTCGATGCGTGCCGGTCGGTCCTGTTTTTAAGCAACGGGAAGTTTGTGCTCAAACCGATCCGGGATGGGGCGAGTGTTTTTTCTTTTAGCCAGGCGAACATCCTGGCGGATTCGTTCACCAGCGAGCTCGCGGATCGGGCCCGGCGGGCGAATCGAATCAAGGCTTTCTATCACGACGCCAAAACTTTCAACGCGGAGACGGAGGTGGACCGCGAGGATGTTAATGATCAGCTCGCGCGGGCGGCGCGCGCGGGCAATGAGGGGATCGTCGAGGAGAATCTCAAATTCCCGGCCGTGGATAGCCAGGCTCAGGCGGAACGGCTCGCGGAGATGATCTTGCGGACGGAGGTTTCCAGCCGCTGGCGGGTGCAGCTCACAACGACGGTGCTCGGGCTGGCGATCCAGGTGGGCGATGTGGTGGATGTGACCCACAGCTCCCAACCGGCCTGGTCGGCAAAGCTGTTCCGCGTGGAGAATCTGGATCAGGATCCGGACGGGCGGATCCAAGTTCAGTTGAGTGAGTATTTCGGTGGGCTGGAACTGTGAACGGTGTCTAATTTTACGTGTGGTTGAAAGGCTGGAATTGTCTAAATCTACCATTTTATGTGGCGCGATTTAGACTGATGACCGGAACGTTACTGTCATTTTTTCATCAAAACGCCAGCGTTCCAAGTTTCGTAGTAACTCCTGTCAATTCAATCTGTTTCAAGCCAAATCAAGTCTGTCTCGTTTCCTCCACTTTTGTAAAAAGGAAATGGAGCATGGCGTCTTTGGTGACTGCTGGCGCGGCCGCCAAGGGGAGTTCAACATTTGCCGTCGCGA
>JANYBF010000432.1 GCA_025360895.1 Verrucomicrobiota bacterium | reverse complement strand
GTTTTGCCGGTGGCCCGACCGGCCATGCGAATGCGGGTTCGGCCCCGGTCGTTCCGCGGAAGGAAGCCACCTTTCCTTCCGAAGTGGCGGGGGTGGTGGACAACTTGATCCGTGAGTACGGCTTCACTTTCAGCGGGACGGACCTGAATCGTTTTATCGTTCGAGCGGTGCGCCTGCGCGAGGCGGTCAAGTTTGAGTTCACCAAAAATCTCAGCGCCGCGCTCTCATTGCTCGTTGAGTTTGGCGAGTATCACGGCTTGAATCGGGAAAGCCTTTCCTTCCTCCCCATCGAACACTTGCTGGCTCTGGCCAATCGTAGCCCGGCGGCGGACTGGGCCGCTGGCGCGCGCAAACTTATTGATCAAAATCGTATCCGTTACGAATTGGTCGCCGCCATCAGCTTGCCCGATTTGATTTTTTCTGAGCGCGACCTTGAGGTGGTGGCTTTGCAGCGGCGGCGGCCAAATTTTGTAACGCAAAAGCGGGTCGTGGCGCGTGCCTGTCGCTTGGTCACCAATCAAATGACGACCAGTATGCCCGATCTGGCGGGCGCCATCGTACTCATTGAAAACGCGGATCCGGGTTTCGACTGGCTCTTTGGCAAGGGCATCGGTGGCTTGGTCACCAAGTTCGGAGGCGCCGCCTCGCACATGACGATTCGCTGTGCAGAGTTTGGATTGCCGGCCGCCATCGGTTGTGGGGAGCAAATTTTTGAAGGTCTTTCCGGCGCTGAATCGGCCCTGCTGGACTGCGCCGAACAGCGGGTTGAACCCTATGCCCTCTAATACCAAGCTGGTCGCCATCAGCCAGCGCGTCGTGGAAATTCCCGCTTATCGTGAATACCGTGACTGTCTGGACCAACAATGGTCTTTGTGGTTGCAGCGGCTTGATCTGGTCGCCTGCCCGGTGCCCAACCGACTGGCGTCGCCCGCTGCGTTTCTCCACCAGTTGCGCCCGCACGCCATCATTCTGAGCGGGGGCAACAATCTAACCGCTGATGTGTACGACGGCCCCACTCGGGCGGGGGGCGTACCGGATGCCTTCCCGGAGCGCGATGCGACCGAGACGGCGCTCGTAGCGTATGCGGTGCAACAGCAGATTCCGCTGCTGGGTTGTTGCCGTGGGATGCAGTTCCTGCAGACTTTTTTTGGCGGACGTTTGTCGCCATTGGCCACACCCGGCGTTGCCCATGTCGCCAGCAACCATGCCGTGGCGCTCACCGACGGTTGGTTCCAGGCACTGGTCGGGCAGGAGTCGCTCGTGGTAAATTCCTTTCACAACTATGGGATTGCCGCCTCAGCGCTGGCCCAACCGTTGCAGCCGCTGGCGCTCTCGCTGCCCGATCAGACGGTGGAGGCGTTCACTCATCGGAGTCTTCCAGTGGTCGGAATCATGTGGCATCCGGAACGCCCGAACCCTGCGGCCGAGGCCGATTTTAAAATGGCGACGGCATTGTTCTCCTCCCAGTGGTCGCATTTCTGATAGGCCCAGATCCAATCAACTTTATGTCAACGCTAAAACCGACTCCCAAAGCCATCATTCTTGCCGCCGGGCAGGGGCAGCGCCTTAAACCGCTGACCAACGACCGACCCAAAGGCATGGTTGAAATCAACGGCCGCACGATCATTGAGCGCCAGCTAAAACTTTTCCGCAAAGTGGGCATCGATCGCGCAAGCATTGTCAAAGGCTTTTGTGCCAACTCGGTTCCCGACTATGGAGCGCACCATTACCTTAACGAGGAGTATGCCGATACCAACATGGTTTATAGTCTTTTTGCCGCCGCCGCCGAGTTGAGTACTGGTCCCGTGGTGGTGTCCTATGGCGACATTGTATATTCAGAACAAGTGCTCCAGACCCTGTTGCTCACGGACGCCCCCGTCGCCGTTGTAGTTGATCGAGATTGGAAGGCTTACTTTGCACAGCGATTCGCCGACCCATTCGATGATGCAGAAAGTCTCGTCCTGGATTCCTCGGGAGCCATCCGTAGCATCGGTCAGAGCCGGCCTCTCCCGCACGATGTGCAGGCACAATATATTGGGCTCATCAAGTTTCAGGATGCCGGACTGGCGCTGATCCGAAACCTACGCGAAGAGCTTTTGTCCTCGAATACACCGTTGGGTTGGGGGCGTCCCTGGCGCAAAGCGTACATGACAGACTTGCTTCAGGAATTGGTGAACCGGGGGGAGCAGGTGCAAGCTGTTCCGGTTTCCGGAGGGTGGTGTGAGGTTGATTCGCTCCGCGATTTCGAATTGGCCGGGCCGAGGGTGGAAAGCTTCGGGGTGTAATCTCAGTGAGATTCGCGGACGCGGCGAGAGCATGAAATTCCTTACAATTCTAAATGCGGTTTTGTTTTTCTTTAGTGGTTGCTGGCCTAGAAAAAACAACAAACTGGTCTTCGGGGCCTGGTTGGGAACAAAGTTCGCGGATAACCCTAAATACCTCCTCCTGCATTTGGCGGCCCACGCGCCTGAACTGGATTTGGTCTGGATCGGCCAGGAGGAAGTGCGGGGCTCATTGCCGGGGGGGCTTCCAGTCCGCTTCGTGCGCCGTGGTTCCTTGGCCGCGTTCTACGAAACACTCACCGCTGGTTGCTGTTTCATCACTCACTCGACGAATGATATTTCGCGCTTGACCGTTTTGAATGGAGCCAAGGTTATCTACCTTGGACATGGCTTGGCACTCAAACACATGGGTACGCCCAGCGACGTTCTGTCCCGCAGGTGGCTTCAGTTGGTGCGGGCTCTTCTCCGCAAGCCTGAATGCTACGCATTCTTTGCCGCCAGTTCGGAATGTCATGGTGAAAAGTTGCTCCATGAATATGCGATCAATGGCGCTACCCCAGACAAGATTTTGCCGGCCGGACAGCCGCGGGTTGACTTCTTGATTCGGAACCAAGCCGGAGGGCTGGCAGATCAGATTCGCACCAAGTTGCTCGCCAGTCACCCTTTTCCAAGCGCGCGACGCATAATCACCTATATGCCGACGTTTCGCGACAAGCGGCAGCGGGCCTTTTCCTTTTTGACGCTGGAGGGAAATGAGCGCGATCGTTTGAACGAATTACTTGAGAAATTCAACGCGGTTATTATGGAAAAGAGTCACTTTGCTGATGCAAAACGCGAAACAGGGACGCAGTCCCCCGTTTCGGGCCGCCTCATCGGTCTGTCGGGAAATGCCCCCGTGGACACGCAGGAGATTCTCCTGGCTACTGACATTTTGATCACGGACTATTCGGGCTGTTATTTAGACTACCTTGTACTTGATCGTCCGGTTCTCCACTTCGCTTATGACCGGGAATACTACACCAATTCGGATCGAGGGCTCTATTTCGATCTCGATGTGGTTGCCGGTGGCCCGGTGGTCGAGCGCTTTGATGCTCTGTGTGAAGATATTGAACAGGATTTGCTGCAACCGGATCGCCACCATGGGCGACGCGAGAGTGTTCGCAAAAGTCTGATGGCTTTTGAGACGGGAGAGGCTTGTCGCAAAATTTGCCATGCGGTTCTGGCAATCGGGCAGTGAGTTGTAGTTCGGGCGGACAATAGGGTAACTCAGCTGCGTGGACAGGCTTTGGTCACATTGGCCAACCTTGCCGCAGGGTGTGCCGGAATCCGTCGCGGATAGAAGCTTGGTGGAGTCGGATGGAATCGAACCACCAACTTGGCTTGGGAGATTGCTCCCCCACACCAGCGCTTTACCATTAAGCTACGACCCCTGTGGCCGCGAAAATTAAGCAACCTTCGATTTGAGGTCAACACATTGATTCGCAAATTATGTCATCGGGATTGCCACCCGGCCAAATGAACTTGACCGTATCCATGCAAAAGCCTTTCAACGCAAAGGCGCCACGATTTTCAGCGAATAGAGTTCAGTCGGGCGTGCGCCCAAGGCCTCCGGCTGAAGCTCTTAACCCAGGAATAAAAATTTGAACGGTAGCTACGCAACCCAGCGACCATACCTGACCCGCACGGAGAAGCAGCCATCGGCCGCTCGGCGTCTCGGGGTGGGGTCGCGTGCGTTCCTTTTGTTCCGGATTGGGCCGCTGATTGCGTTGCTACTTTCCGCAGTTCCGGCGGTGCGGGTGTCGGCGCAGGATCATCGCGTGGCCAATGTTACGCTCAATGTCCCGCTTAACCCGCCCGCCGGAACTTATACGCTTGAGAACGCGTTTGGGGAGATGGCACTCGGTCCCGGCTGGCGGGGTTTGCCGGTCGCTATAAC
>JANYBF010000427.1 GCA_025360895.1 Verrucomicrobiota bacterium | reverse complement strand
AAAATTTCGCTCGCCGAACCATCGTCTCAAAGCCGACCTCGGAAAGCAATGATCAAGAAATGGCAATGCTCCTTATAAGCCGTGGAGTAAAAAATCATGTGCCGATAAGCTGCTCACCGTGAAGAATCGGAAACTAACTTTGCTAGGGCAGCAAATCCGCCGTCTGCGTGAGGAGAGGAAATTGTCGCAAGAGGAGTTTGCCGGACTCGCTGACATTGACCGCGCCTACTACGGCGGCATTGAACGCGGGGAGCGAAATGTCGCGGCTCTGAATCTCTTAAAGATTGCGGAGGCGTTGGGCGTAGAAGTCGGAAAGTTGTTTCCACCGCTTTCGGCCATTCGTCAAAACAAGAAGGGGGGCCGCGGTGGACGGTGAGAAATTACGCGAGGGTATTTTTGCACTGAGAACCCTCGCCGCTTCGGCTCAGTGGCCCGCGCTCGCGTGAAGATTATTTCGCCGTCACGACGACGTAATTCTTCTTTCCTTTGCGCAGCAGGATGTGTTTGCCGAAAAGCAAATCGCTTGCGGTCACAGCGCGGGCGGCATTGGCTTCGCAACGTTGTTAATGTAGATACCTCCACCTTCAACATCTTTGCGGGCTTGACCTTTTGACGGCGACAAGCCGGCTTCGGGATCAAAGCCGGAAGCGTTTTCGTATAATTCAACCGGGTTGGAAACAATCTGAAGCGTGTCACCGGGAACTCGCCAAAGCCCTAGCCGCAATATCACGACGGAATTGCGCGCCATCGAAATGAATTTTCTCCACGGCGGCGTAGGCGGTGGCTTGCGCGGTTGTCAAATCCCGGCCCAACGCCGTGACGCCCAACACGCGCCCACCGTTCGTGACGATTTGACCTCCTGCCTTTGCCGTGCCCGCGTGGAAAACTTTTACATTCGGCAAGGCATTTGCGGCGTCAAGGCCGGTAATAATTCCCCCTTTTTCATAACTGCCGGGATAACCGCCGCTGGCCATCACCACGCACACGCTCGCCAGCGGATTCCATGTCAATTCCATCTCGTCCAGCCTGCCCGTCACGCTCGCATCCAACAGTTCGACCAAATCATTCTCCAGTCGCGTCAGGTAAACCTGTGTCTCCGGGTCGCCAAAGCGGGCGTTGAATTCGAGAATCTTCGGACCGTGCTTCGTCAACATCACACCGGGATACAGGAGGCCGCGATAATCAATTCCCTCTGCCAGGCAGCCGCGCATGAACGGTTCGAGAACCTGTCGGGCGGTGTCGGTGAGCTGCGCGTCGGTCATGAACGGCGTGGGCGAATACGTCCCCATGCCACCGGTATTGAGGCCAAGGTCGCCATCAAGCGCGCGTTTGTGGTCTTGCGAGGTCGGGAAAATCTTTGCGGTCTTGCCGTCGCACAGCGCGTGTAGGGAAACTTCGATGCCTTCGAGAAATTCCTGGATCACCACACGCGCACCCGCCACGCCGAAGGCTTTGCCAACCATGATTTCGTCCACGGCCTTCTCGGCTTCGGCTTCGTTTGTGCAAATCAAAACCCCTTTCCCAAGCGCAAGGCCATCGGCTTTCACCACGCATTTGCCGCCGAGCGTAGCGCAAAAGGCCTTGGCCGGTCTGGCCTCGGAAAAGGTTCCCGCCGCCGCCGTCGGGATGCCGTATTTTTCCATGAACTTCTGTGAGAAAACTTTCGAGGACTCGAATTGCGCGGCCTTTTGATTCACGCCCCAGATGCGCAGCCCATGCTGCTGAAATAAATCCACGATACCGAGCGCGAGCGGATTGTCCGGTCCGACGACGATGAGGTCCGGCTTCTTCTCTTGTGCGAACACCAGCAGCTTTGGCAAATCTTCCGCGCCGATATTCACGCACTCGACAGACACGCTGTTCTTCGCAAGGCGCTCCAACCCGATGCCCGCGTTGCCCGCCGCACACCACATCTGCGTAACGTGCGGCGACTGCGCCAGTTTCCACACTAGCGCGTGCTCGCGTCCACCGGAGCCAATGACCAAGAGTTTCATCAGGTTTAATGAAGCAGGAAGCTCCGATCGGCGAAAGGCTTTTCAGTTTTATTCGCCCCGGTCTGTCAGCATTCGTTTGGGATTCGCTCTGGGTCCGCAAGCAGTCGAGATACTTTGCCAATGCAATTCCATCCGGGTTTATCGGTGTCCATCCGCAGCTAATTTTCTTAACCCGGCAAAACAATCCGCCGCCTCATTCCACGCGACCGGTTCGTAATGCTGCACTTCGCTCGACGTGCGGACGACTTCGCGCATCTCGGCGAGCGAACCGAGTTCGCCACTGGCACGCACCTGTGTCAGCAGATTGCCCAGCGCCGTCGCCTCAACCGGGCCAGCGATGACCGGCCGTTGGCAGGCGTCGGCGGTAAATTGATTCAGCAACCGGCTTTGGGATCCGCCCCCGACGATGTGGATGATTTCAATCGGTTTGCCGGTAAGTTCTTCGAGCGAACCGAGGACTTCGCGATACTTGAGTGCGAGGCTCTCGTAGGCGCAACGGATCAGCTCGCCGTCGGTCTTGGGCTCCGGCTGCCGGGTTTCGCGGCAGAAATCCTGGATGGCCTTGGGCATATCCGGCGGGTTGAGGAAACGCGGATCGTTCACATTGATGATGGAGCGGAGCGGTTTCGCTTTCGCAGCCAATGCAGCGAGTTGGGCATAATCATATTTCCTGCCCGCCGCGTCGAATGAGCGTTTGCACTGCTGCACGAGCCAGAGGCCCATGATGTTTTTCAACAGGCGATACGTGCCATCAAGGCCGCCTTCGTTGGTCATGTTCAGTTCCAGCGCCCGCGGCGATAGCGCGGC
>JANYBF010000379.1 GCA_025360895.1 Verrucomicrobiota bacterium | reverse complement strand
GATATCCAAGGCATTTTGCCGGGACTCAGGTTAACGATGACACCACGACTCTCCACCAATAAGTTGGCAAAAGTTTACTTGTTAATGATGGAACTTGTATTCATTTGTAGTTCCGTTCCTGTGCTCATTTGCGATTTTTCTCGCTCGACTCAAGAATCTCTTTTGCATAGAGGCCTCGTTATCGCTAGTGGTGTTTCCATGATATTGCTTTTGGTATCTTCTCCGTTTCTCTATTGCATTAATCGAAGGTTTGGGCAGATCGCTTTGGCGACACTCTTTATTGCCCTTTGCGTGGCAATCTTGTTCCCTCGTTTATAAGTGGTTGATTACACCAAAGTGGCTAAAGGCAATCTCAACTCTTTGGATGATTTATTCTGGACGGCACTCTTGAGACCCGAACTTGCAAGGGTGAAAGCATGTTGACCCCATACAAAACCACCCGCGCAATCTCAGTTTACGTTTCCTGCGCGACCATCCTTGCCACGTTCCTCATCGGTTGTTCCACCCATTCCATGCAAACCAAACCAGCCACTTTGCGCGTGATGACCTACAACATCCACCACGGCGAGGGCCTGGATGGTAAGGTGGACTTGTTGCGCATCGCCGAATTGATCAAGCACGAGGGCGCGGACATTGTGGCTTTGCAAGAGGTGGACAAAGGCGTGGCGCGCACGGCCCGGCGCGATTTGCCGGCGGAACTGGCCGAGTTGACCGGCATGACTTGTGTCTTCAGCAACAACTTTTCCCACCAAGGCGGCAAGTATGGCAACGCGGTGTTGACGCGGTTTCCCGTCGTACGCGTAACCAATACGCTTTACCCCATGCTGCGGCCGGGCGAGCAACGTGGCCTTCAGCAACTCGTTCTCAATGTTCACGGTCGCGAACTGATATTCATGAACACCCATCTCGATTATCAATCCGACGATGCGGAGCGCTGGTTAAACATGGGCGAAATCGAAATGCGGATGAAGCCATACGCCGGGCGTCCGATCATCCTGTGCGGCGACTTCAATACCACCCCGGAGAGCCGGGTGTGCCGGAGGCTCGGCGAGCGGTTCGATGACACTTGGGCCCGGGTCGGTCAAGGCGACGGCTTCACCATTCCAGCGCAGCACCCCACTCAGCGCATTGATTACATTTGGATTACCAAGGACAAGTCCCTGGTGCCGCTCAAGATTTGGGTACCGCCATCCGACGCGTCCGATCACCTGCCCGTAGTGGCCGAGTTTCATTTCCACTGACAATCAGAGCCGGAGTCGCGCGGCCAAGAAATGGAGCGCCGAGCATTGCTCGGCTTTGGCTGGCTTCGCTTGGTCAGGCCGAGCGATGCTCGGCCCAAGTTTCGTGGAGCGGTTCAAACCAAATCGGGCTGGCTACTATTGCGCCAGGGCGTGGCCGGGGATGGAGCAGGTGGGCCGGTCATTTACGGTACCGATGGTGTGTTTGCCACCGCTCGGACAGACCGGGAAAATGTTGTCTTTAATATACTGCGCGAGCTCTTGCGTGGTTGGGATCGCTTCCGCCGTTTTCTTATTTTCCAAGGCCCACATTTGTTTGGCCACGTCGATCTGCCGGAGCTGATTGATGCAGAGGGTGGCGGCTTGCTGCGTCGCCGACAAAGCCTGGGCGGCCTGAAGATTGGTGCTCAAGGACTGCACCTGCACTTGCGCCGCCTGGGCCTGGGCCTGGGCCTGCTGCGCCTGGCTCAGGGCGGACTGCGTTTGTTTGGCGAGCTGGTTTTTTTCATCGCGCGTCTGGCGGATTTCGTTGCGAAGGCGGAGCAAATCCTGATTGTCCTTGCGCAGCCGCGCCAATTCCTCGGCGGGGACTTGCTGACTCTTCAACTCGGCCAGCTCGATCCGCAAAGTTTCCAGCTCCTTCACTTCGGCTTGCAGTTTGGCGAGCTCAACGGATTTGGAACTGGAGTTTTGGTACAGCAAGCCGGCGGCACCCAAGGCCAGCACGGCAACGAGCCAGGGAAGAATGGTTTTCATTTTCAGGTCAATGGCGCGGCTTCGGGCAACGGATGGATTGTAGGCTGCGGCCCCGCCAATGTTTGTTTTGGCTCACCGCCCAGCCACCGTGGAGGATTAAACAGTCAAGCCCCAGGTGCTAGGAAAAAATTCAACCCGGCGGGCCGGTGGCCGGCGGAATTAATCCGTGCAGTTTTTCCGGGCGTTCTGCATCCTGCCAAACCGTTCATGCGCAATCTTTCACAATTTGAAGCCGCCCCGCCGGCCCACGGCCCAATCACCCACTTTTTGTCCGCCTTCCCCCTCACCCATGTCTGACCCGAATCTCTCCAGCTTCATCTGGTCCGTAGCCGATCTGTTGCGCGGCGACTACAAGCAATCCGAATACGGCAAGGTCATTCTCCCGTTCACCGTGTTGCGCCGGCTGGATTGTGTGCTGGAATCCACCAAGCCTGCCGTACTCGCCGAACTCGCCAAGCGCACTGCCGCCAAAGTGAATCCCGAGCCGTTCCTGCTCCGCAAAGCCGGCCAGCTCTTTTACAACACTTCACCGCTGGACCTGAAAAAGCTCATGGGCGATCAGGATCACATCGGCGAAAACCTCCGCGCCTACATGCAGGCGTTCTCGCCTGCCGTGCGGGACATTTTCGAGAGCTTCGATTTCCATGCGCAGATTGATCGCCTCGCCAAGTCCGGGCTGCTCTACCTGGTCACGGAAAAATTCGCCACCATTGATCTCCACCCGACCGCCGTGAGCAATGCCCAGATGGGTGCGGTGTTTGAAGAACTCATCCGCAAGTTCGCCGAACTTTCCAACGAGACCGCCGGCGAACACTTCACGCCGCGTGAAGTCATCCGGCTCATGGTGAATCTGCTTTTCATCGAGGACGATGAAGCCCTGACCAAGCCCGGCGTCGTGCGTTCGCTCTACGATCCCACGGCCGGCACCGGCGGCATGTTGAGTGTGGGCGGCGAACATCTTGCCAGCCTCAATCCCGACGCCCGGCTCGTCATGTATGGGCAGGAACTAAACCCGGAGTCCTACGCCATCTGCAAGGCCGACATGCTCATCAAAGGGCAGGACATCGCCAACATCATCTTCGGCAACACACTTTCCGCCGACGGACTCCACGGGAAGCATTTCGACTATTGCCTC
>JANYBF010000365.1 GCA_025360895.1 Verrucomicrobiota bacterium | reverse complement strand
CGTTGCTGGCCGATGCCGGGAAAGTCGTCGAGAATGCTCTCGGAAATCTTCTTGATGCGAAGCTGGGCGTTGTAGGAGTTGGCGACGCGATGCGATTTGTCGCGCACGCGCTGGAGCAATTTCACAGCCGGATGATTCAAGCCGAGCCGCAACGGTTCCGGCTCACCCGGCCGATAGATTTCCTCAAACTCCTTCGCCAGCCCGATCACCGCGATTTGGCTCAAGCCAAGTTTCGCCAGTTCGGTGCAGGCGGCATTGAGCTGGCCTTTGCCGCCGTCGATAAGGATCAAATCCGGCAATGAAGATGGAAGATGGAAGCCGGAGGGTGGAGCAGCAGCCTTCCCGCTATCCTCCAGCTTCCATCCTCCGTCCTCGCTTTTTTCTTTTGTCCCTCGTCGCACCTTGGCGGCCGTTTCATCCACCAATTTCTGCAACTCCTGCGGAATAGCCTCGCCACCCTCGTCGCGCGGCTCACCCTGGACTTCAGACTTTAGACTCGGGACTTTAGACTCGTTCAGCAGCCGTGTGTATCGGCGCCGCACCACTTCCGCCATGCTCGCAAAGTCATCCTGGCCCTCGACTCCCTTGATTTTGAAGCGCCGGTAATTCGTGCGATCCGGCCGGCCCTGCTTGAAACTGACCAGCGACGCGACCTTGAATGTGCCGCTGATGTTGGAGATATCGAAACCTTCAATCCGTTGGGGCGGTGCCGGCAGTTTCAGAATCTTGGCCAGTTCGACCAGGTCGCTGGCCGGGTCGAGCGACAGCGGCAGCGAATACGGCACGCGCTCGAATGATTTCTCCTTCTTGGTCGTGCGTTCGAGGTCCTTGATGAGATCGCGTAGATCTGCCGCCTTCTCGTAGTCCTGCACGGCAGCGGCTTTGCGCATCTCCCCTTGGAGTTGCTCTTTCATCTCGCTGCATTGTCCGGAAAGAAAATCGCACGCGGCGCTCACCTGTTCACGGTATTGCTCCGGCGTGACATTGTTGATGCAGGGCGCGGTGCAGTATTTGAGATGGGCGTAGAGGCAATGTTTGTAATCGGCCGCGCCCGGCGTAAAGACGCGGCAACCGCGCAAGTTGAACTGCTTCCGCACCAGCGCCAGCGTGTTCCGCGCGGCGGTGGAATTTACGAACGGCCCAAAATAACGCGCACCGTCGTCCTTCTTGATGCGGGCGAACGCGAAGTTCGGGATCGGATCGTTCAGATTGATCTTCACCATCAGGAAACGTTTGTCGTCGCGGAAGCTGATGTTGTAGCGCGGGTGAAATTCCTTGATCAACTTGCTTTCGAGCAACAGCGATTCCGGTTCGTTCTTTACCACATGAAAATCGAAATCGTGGATCGCTTCGACGAGCGCGTTAAATTTCAAGTCCCAGCCCATCCGGCGCGATGGATGAAAATACTGGCTCACGCGTTTGCGGAGGTCGCGCGCCTTGCCGACATAGATCACCGTGCCGAAACGGTCCTTGTGCAAGTACACACCGGGTTTGTGCGGCACCTGACTGAGCTTCTTGCGGATGTGATCGGAAACCGGCATCGCCGGGAAGTTACAGGTTGCGGGTTGAAGGTTGCAAGTGGGCTTGATCCCAAGTTCCTGCCGTAGTTTTGACTTCACCTCTTGATTCCCCTAGCCTGCGCGCATGAGAGTCATTTGTTACACCGACGCGGATTTCAGCCGGAAATTGGCCGAAGTCACCGCGCCGTCCAGCCTGTTTGACCCCGTCATCGAACAACGCACCCGCGCCATTCTGGACGCTGTCCACGAGCGCGGCGATAAGGCGGTGTTGGAACTGACCGAGCGTTTCGATGGCGCGAAACTTTCCGCCGATCAGCTTGCCGTCACGCAGGCGGAACTCATGGCCGCATCGCTTAAGGCGGACACTTCTCTGCGTCAGGCTGTGGCTGAAGCGGCGATCAACATCGCAAATTTCGCAAAAAAATCCCGGCGCAAGGACTGGCGGATGCGCAACTCTCATGGCGCAACCGTGGGCGAAAAATTTGACCCCTTTCAGCGGGTGGGCATTTATATCCCAGGTGGAACCGCCCCGCTGGTTTCGACCGCGCTGATGACGATCACGCTGGCGAAAGTCGCGGGCTGCCCGGAAATCGTCGTCTGCACGCCATGCGGCAAGGATGGCTCGATCAATCCCGCGCTCCTGTTCGCGGCGCGGGCGGCGGGGGCCACGGAAATTTACCGTGTCGGCGGAGCGCAGGCGATTGCCGCGCTGGCCTACGGCACGAAGACGATTCGTCCAGTGCAAAAAGTTTTTGGCCCGGGCAACGCCTACGTCGTTACCGCCAAGCGATTACTCGTCGGCTACGTGGCGATTGATCTGCTCCCCGGACCGAGCGAAGTACTCGTGCTGGCGGACGCTACGGCCAACCCGAAATTCGCCGCGGCTGACTTGCTGGCCCAAGCCGAACACGGGTCCGGTCATGAGCGCGTCTGGCTCGTCACGCCGTCGGCGAGGATGCTCAAGATGGTTGAAAAAGAAATCGCCAAACAGTTGCCCAAACTGGCGCGGCGGGAATTCATTCAGCGCGCTTTGGACAACAACAGTTACCTGATTCAGGTGAAAACACTCGAGGATGCGGTGGCGCTGGTGAACCGGCTCGCCCCCGAACATTGCGAAGTGATGACGCGGAAGGCCGGCGATGTGAGCCGTGAGATCGTGACGACCGGTGCAATCTTCCTTGGCCCGTGGTCGCCGACGGTGTTGGGCGATTACGTGGCCGGCCCGAGCCACACGTTGCCGACCGGCGGCGCCGGCGCGTCATTTGCCGGCCTGACGGTGGATCAATTCCAGCGCCGCACCAGCGTCGTCGAATACACCGGCGCTGCGCTCAAGAAAGCGCTGCCGGCGGTGAAAAAGTTTGCGGAGATGGAAGGGCTAAGTGCGCACGGAAGGTCGGTGGAAATTAGAGAATGAAAAAATACTGCTGCAAAATGATGAAGGATGCGGTAAACACGAAATGCGACAAACATCCTAACAGATCCGATTGTCCCGATTGCCTCGTTCACTATTCTCCGAAGTTTGCCGAATACGGAATCATCGTCCACGACGGCGGCTCGTCATCCGTTCTTATTCAATTCTGCCCTTGGTGTGGAACGCGACTGCCTGAATCAAAACGAGATTTGTGGTTTGAGGAATTGGCACGCTTGGGATTTGATTGCCCATTGAGTCAGAAAATTCCGAAGAATTTCCAAACCGATGCTTGGTATTTGGGCAAAAAACAAGAGGCCCAAGAATAATTAATTGACCCGCTGGCGCGAGAGAGATGTTGGGAATTGCAGTTTGACGGCAACGCAACAAACTAGGCAGTCACTGTTTCCCCCTTGAGAATCCAATCGTAGCCCCTTGCTTCGAGTTCGAGCGCGCGTCCCTTACCTCCGGTCTTGACGATGTGACCGTCCATCAGCACATGGACAAAATCAGTTTCGTCGAGGATTGCCTACTGGGGCCGCGAACGGTAGAACTGGTAGAAGGGAGCCTTGCCCGGTTCTGAGAACGGGATGGGCGTGTCCGAACCGTTGTAATTCGTCAGGAACCGCCAGTCTAAAAAGTTCGACGTGCTGTCCAGGATGTAACTGGTGCCCGGCGCTCCTTGCAGTGTGAATTGGAACTGTCCATTGGCCAGCCAGGCCGGACCCGACAGCAGCGGGACGGGGGTCGCGGGAAAGGTGACTTCCCAAATGCCCTGACTGCCGCCGTACTCCAGGACGTATAATTTGTTGCCAATGATCGCGGTGTCCACCGGGTTGCTGAATCCCCCGACGATCCGGGTGGTGCGCACCTGGTAATTGGTGCCAACGGAAGTGAACTCCAAATGCAATATGTCCTGGCTCGGATCCTCGAAAGGTCCTTCGCCGCCCCCCGCCGCCACGGGGGTCCAACTTGCCACGAATCCATGCCCGTGAAACTTTGAACCCATGGCGCCAATGGTGTCAAAGCTCAGG
>JANYBF010000355.1 GCA_025360895.1 Verrucomicrobiota bacterium | reverse complement strand
CCACGCCGGTGACGATAAGCAGCATCATCAGGCTGAGCGCGTCGAGTTTGAGACCGAAGTCCACGTTGAGGCTGCCGATGGAAAGCCAGTTGACGGAAAGTTCGCGCGCTTCCCAGCCGCCGAATTTAATGAGCGCCAGCGTAAAGACAAAGCCCGTGACGATTGCGCCGATGGACAACGTGGCGCTGGCCGCTTTATTGCGCAGGGTGAAGAGCGTGATGATGCCCGCCGCCAACAGCGGTAGGAACAGAATCAACCATGGTACCGCTTCGAGTTTCATCCGGGGTTTTAACGCAAAGGCGCAAAGGCGCAAAGGCGCAAGGCAAAGACCTTTTTGCGTCTTTGCGTCTTTGCGTCTTTGCGTTGAATTCCTTCGCCTTTCATAATCAAAGCTTCATCGAGGTCAGGTCTTCGACGTGCGCCGACTGGCGTTTGCGATAGAGCGCGACGATGAGCGCCAGACCGACGGCGACTTCCGCCGCCGCCACGGTGATGATGAAGAACACCATCACCTGGCCGTTGAGGTTGTCGTTGAACCGCGAAAAGGAGACGAGCGCGAGGTTGGCCGAGTTGAGCATCAACTCCAGCGACATGTAGATGACGATAAGATTGCGGCGCGTAATGACGCCGAGCAGGCCGAGCGCGAACAACAGCGCGCTGACGATCAAATAATGTTCGAGTCCTACGTTCATGTTTTTTAACGCAAAGGCGCAAAGGCGCAAAGGCGCAGAGCGCGGTAGGGCTGCGCTGCCGCGCGGCCCAAATTGGGGACGAGCGGCAGCTCGTCCCTACCATCTGCAAATTTTATCTTCATTCTTCTCTGCGTCTCCGCGTCTCTGCGTTTATTTCAAATCTTTCTTACTGAGTAAAATCACCCCCACCATCGCCACGAGGAGCAGGAGGGAGACGATTTCAAACGGCAACAGGTAATTTGTGAACAGCATCTTGCCGAGCACGGCGGTGTCGCCGACGGCGGTCGGAGCGGGCAAATTCTCGCCGGGCTTTGTCGCGAGCAGTGAGCGGACGAAGATGGCGACGATTGCACCGACGGAAAGCCCGCCCGCCACCAAACCCATCAGCTTGATCTTGCGACGTTCTTCTTCCTTCAAATCGAGCAGCATGATGACGAACAGAAACAGCACCATGACCGCGCCCGCGTAAACGAGCACCTGCACCGCGGCGAGAAAGAACGCGCGCAACAAGACGAATAGACCCGCCATCGAGATGATCGTGAGCACGAGGAACATCGCGCTCGTGACCGGATTTCGGCTAAACGGATTCGCAACGACGAGCGCGCCGAAGACCAGCGTCGCAATCGCGAAGATGTAAAATAGAATGTCAGTTGCCATTTCGTTAATCAAAAATCAAATCATGCTGCTGCCGCGTGGTCGCTTTCGCAGTGATTTACCTCCACCGTGACATGAACAAGTTCTTCGTGAATTTTCAAAATCCGGCGGTATTCCTCTGCCGTTTTTGGATTGTGCGCAACAACGCTGACAATCGCCGCGAATTTATTCACTCCAACCTGCCAGATGTGCAGGTCGGAAATCTTTGTGTCGCCGTCGTTTTCAATTCCCTCGCGAATCACCACAGGCAAATCTGAACTCGCCGGAACGCGATCCAAAAGAATTGAGCCGGTGTCGCGCAACAGCGTCCACGCCCACGACAAAATCACGACTGTTCCGACCAAGCCCATCGCCGGGTCGAGCCAGACCCATCCCAAAAAATATCCCGCACACAACGCGACCACTGCCCCCAATGCTGTGAACGTGTCCGCCATAACGTGCGCGTAAGCCGCCTTCAAGTTCAAATCGTGAGGATGTCCGTGTGCGTGGCTGTGATCCTGCCCGTGGTCGTGATGGTGATGATGCGGATCGTCTTTCAACATGAGCGCGCTGACGAAATTCACCACCAACCCCACAACCGCTATGGCAATCGCCTCGCGGAACTGAATCGCCTGCGGCACGAGCAACCGATGAATGGAGTCTCCGGCGATAACCAAGGCGATGATGGACAAAATGATCGCGCTGGTGAAAGCGCCCAACACGCCGACTTTGCCCGTGCCGAAAGTGAAACGCGCATCTTTTGCGTGGCGGCGTCCATAAGAATAAGCCAGCGCCGCGAGAACGAAGGCCGCGAGATGCGTTCCCATGTGCCAGCCATCAGCAAGCAACGCCATTGAGTGGGAAAAATATCCAGCCACGATTTCCACCAACATCATTGCGCCCGTCAGCACGACCACCCTGCGCGTGCGCGTTTCGGCAGATGAAGTGTCGCCGGAAAAATTATGCTCATGCTGCCATGCCTTCATGTTGGTCGTGTGCATAGTTTTACTTTGGTTGCGTTTGTTGTTCTAAACCTTCACCGGAAACGTTTCCTGCTCTTTTGCCTCCTCGGCTTTGTGCTTCCATTTCTGGATGCCGGCGTGCGTGCCGCCGAGCGCGAGGAGCTTTTCTTTGTTGTAAATCATCTCTGCCCGGCTCGTGCCGGTGAGCGAATAATCCTTCTGCAAAAAGATTGCCTCCTCGGGGCAGACTTCCTGGCAGAAGCCGCAGAAGATGCACCGAAGCATGTTGATCTCGAATTCCTTCGGCATCTTCTCTGCGTTCGGACGATCCGCGAGTTGTCCCGCTGGTCCGGGTGGCGTGATCTTGAT
>JANYBF010000295.1 GCA_025360895.1 Verrucomicrobiota bacterium | reverse complement strand
GGCCGGCCCGTGGTGCCCGAGGTGTAGATGATGACGGCGAGATCGGATTCCATCCGCTTTGCGCTGGGTGCTTTGCGAGGAATAATCTCGGAGCTCGCGGCGACGGCAGCTTCAATTTTACAGATCCCCAAACTCGGGCGCGTGCTGGCGAGGGTGGGGAAGTGCACGCCCAACTCTTCATCGGTAATCAAAACATCAATTCCCGCGTCGTCCAAAATGTAACTGACTTCGGCGGGCTTGAAGAAATTGTTGATGGGCACCACCACCCCGCCCGCGTTCAGAATCCCGAACAGCGCGGGGATGAATTCCGGGCGGTTTTTGAGCCACAGTCCAACGCGGGCGCCGGGTTGGATGCCGAAATCATCCGTGAGTTGCCCCGCCACGGCGAGGGATTGTGTCTGGAGGGTGGCATAGGTCAAGGTGGTTTCGCCCCAAAACACGGCGACTTTTTCAGAACGTAGTTGTGCGGACTGGGTAAACGCGTCGGCTAAATTCATTGGCGCAAAACTTACCCGCCAGCCGGGGGCGGCGGCAAGCGGACAATAGAAAACCAGCTTTGGATTGAGGGATTCGTGGGAACGGCAACTTTCCAAAAACACCTTTGCTGGTGGTGCGGGTGAATGTTGCGGGCTGTTTTCTTCGGATTCGCCACGAATTGGCGGGCGGGCGGCATTCTTTCCAAAACGTTTTTTGACTTCCCGCCCGGCTTTCTGCTCTCATCTGCGCGCGTGATTGACACCCAGGAGAAGTTGGCGGCGTTTCTGCCGGAAGTGCGCGCGGCGGATTGGATCGCCGTGGACACCGAGGCGGACAGTCTGCACGCGTACCCGGAGAAGGTTTGTCTCATTCAGATTACTACCACTGCGGGCGACCGTTTGGTGGATCCGCTCGCGGCGCTAGACTTGAAAGCACTGCTCGTGGCGCTGGCGGGACACCAACTCATCATGCATGGGTCGGATTATGATATCCGACTGTTGCACAAGCATCACGGGTTCACGCCGAGTGCGATCTTCGACACGATGATTGCGGCACGCCTGCTGGGCCTCCGGCAGTTTGGTTTGAGTTCGCTCGTGGAGGAAATGCTGGGGATCAAACTCGACAAAGGGCCGCAGAAGGCTGATTGGGCCCGCCGTCCGTTGACCGAGCGGATGGAGACTTACGCCCGCAACGACACCCACCATCTCCGCCCCCTCGCCCAGCGGTTGACCGCCGACTTGACCGAGAAGCAACGGCTCGACTGGCATCGCGAATCCTGTGCCCGGCTCATTGCTGATTGCACGCAGCCGCCCCCGGATGTTTCGGATACCGTCTGGCGCATCAAAGGCAGCTACGGTTTGAGCCGCGCTGCGCTGGCGGTGGTGCGCGAACTGTGGCACTGGCGCGAAGGCGAAGCCATTGCCGCCAACCGCCCGCCCTTTTTCATTCTCGCGCACGAAAAGCTCGTGGCCATTGCCGCCGCCACGGCGACCCGGCAGGCGGTCGAACCGTTGTTGCCGCAGCATCTTTCGCCCCGGCGGCGCGAGGGGATCGCCCACGCGATCAAGACCGCGTTGCTGCAGCCGGCCGACACGCACCCGCAGATTTTGCGCAACTTCACCCGGCGTCCGTCCGAACCAGAGCGCCGCCGCTACACGGTCCTGGAGGAGCGTCGGGACGCGGTCGCGCATCATCTGGGCTTGGATGCCACCCTCATCGCCAGCCGCTCCGTGCTGGGCGACCTCGCACGGGATTGGGACAAACACGCCCCCGAGTTGATGAACTGGCAGCGGCAGTTGTTGCAGCCGTGAGTGGCGCACTGAACCTAGAAACGCAGTTCAAAAGAGGGAAGCGATGAGTAGCCACAGATGAAACACGGATGAAACACGGATTGGCCTTGAGGGATGGCACTCTGTTCACGAGTGAATGGGGAGACAAGCTCCCATGACGCTTTCCGCCCGCGCCGTTCCGTGTTCAATCTGTGTTTCATCCGTGGCTCAACTGCCGTTTTTAGGCCGATCGCCGCCTTAACTTTTATTCCTTGATGGTCCCGGGTTTCCTGCGGGCAATTCGCGGCAGCATCAGCAGCCCGGTTGCCGCCACGCAGCCCCAGCCAAACCAGTCGCCATGCAGGTTATAAAAGGTGCGCGGGCGCTTTTCACTCGCGCCGAGAATGGGAATCGCCCACGTCCCAACCCCCGCGCCGTATTCGCTCCCGTTGTGGTCCCGAAAGATTTCCCGGAGCTGGCCGCGCGCATCTATCCAGCAGGTCACGCCGTTGTTGCAGCAGCGGATCAGAGGGACACCGTTTTCCACGGCCCGAAAGGCCGCACTTACCGCGTGTTGCCACTGTGATGCGCTCTCCCCGAACCAGC
>JANYBF010000292.1 GCA_025360895.1 Verrucomicrobiota bacterium | reverse complement strand
CACCTCCGCCAAAATTTCCGCGAGCGTCTGCTTTTTACCTTCCGTGAAGGCATAGACGGTGTCGCAGAAGGAGCAGCGGAGATCGCAGCCGGTGAGCCGGATGAAGATGCACGGCAGTCCGGCAAAGGTGCTTTCCCCTTGCAGACTCAAATAGATTTCGTTGACGACCAGCGTTTCGGACATGTCTAGGCATCGTAGTGGTTGCCGTGACGGGAGTGAACAGCGAATTGCGTTTTGAGCCTTGTTGCAAACCCAGCTTTGCCCTTCTTCCTCGTCCTCGAACTCCCTTGATAGAAGCGAGGACAAGGACGAGAACGA
Source organism: Verrucomicrobiota bacterium (assembly GCA_025360895.1). Lineage (GTDB taxonomy): Bacteria > Verrucomicrobiota > Verrucomicrobiia > Limisphaerales > JADLHS01 > JADLHS01. The sequence goes on along the minus strand of JANYBF010000292.1, from coordinate 15,932 downwards.
GGAAGTTGCATCGTAATTTTCAAACCAACACTCGACAAGCCGTCTCCGCCTTTGCAGATTTTCCGCATGGCTCAAACCGCTTCCACCATGTTGCCGCTCGGCACGATCGCGCCCGATTTCCGGTTGCCGGACCCGACCGGGGAATTTGTTTCGCTTACGAACTTCGCCAATCAACCGGCGCTGCTGGTGATGTTCCTCAGCAATCATTGCCCCTACGTGAAACACGTCCAGGCCGGACTGGCAAAGCTGGGCCGGGATTATGCGCCGCGGGGCGTGGGCATCGTGGGGATCAGTGCCAATGACGCGACGAATTATCCGGAGGACGGCCCGGCGCGGATGGCCCGGGAAGCCAAGGCGGCCGGCTACAAATTCCCATATCTCTACGATGAATCTCAAATGGTAGCCCAGGCGTATCACGCCGCCTGTACGCCGGATTTTTTCCTGTTCGACCAAAACCGCCGGCTCGTCTATCGCGGCCAGTTCGACGCCAGCCGGCCCGGCAACGGGCTTCCCGTTACGGGCCAGGACCTGCGCGCCGCGCTTGAGGCGTTGCTGGCGGGCAAGCCGATTGCGCCGGAACAAACCCCGAGCCTCGGCTGTAATATCAAGTGGCGGCTAGGTAACGAGCCGGAATACTTCAGCCATTGACCACCCAATCGGCCCTGACCAAGCTTGACCCCGGGACAGTCTTTCCCGTATTTTCCGCTCGCAATGTTCGGTCAAATTCGACAAGTAATAGCGGTAGTAGGCGTCGTGGGCGACGCCGTTGGTGCTTGTCGAAGTTAATAACGTTTTAGACAAGAACCCACGGCTGAAAGCGGCTGTGGGTTTTTTGTTGCCCGCGCCGCACCAGCCACAAACGAAAGAAAGTATGAGCAAAACCATAGAGACTGCCGGAGCCAAAAAGAAACCTGCCGCCCCGAAACGCGCCGAAGTCGGCGCGGCCATGTTGGGGCGCGACATTCTGGTCGCCGCCCTCGAGCGGGAAGGCGTGGAGGTCATCTTTGCCTATCCCGGCGGCGCGAGCATGGAGATTCACCAGTCACTTACTCACTCGAAGATCCGTACGATTCTCCCGCGCCACGAGCAAGGCGGTAGTTTCGCGGCGGAAGGATACGCCCGGGCGACGGGCAAGGCCGGGGTGTGCATGGGCACGAGCGGTCCGGGCGCGACGAATCTCGTTACCGCCATCGCCGATGCCTACATGGATTCCTGCCCGCTCATCGCCATCACCGGCCAGGTGAATCAAGCCATGATCGGTCGGGGCGCGTTTCAAGAGACCGACATCATCGGCGTCACGCTGCCGATCGTGAAACATTCCTACCTCATCACCAACGTGAACGACATCGCGCGCGTGGTGAAGGAGGCTTTTTACATCGCCCAATCCGGCCGGCCCGGCCCGGTGGTGATTGATTTCCCGAAGAACGTGCAGCAACAGAAGACGCAGCCCGTCTGGCCAACGCTCGAACAGGTCAAAAAGGGTTTGCGCGGCTACACGCAACCCGACCTGCGCGCGGATGACCTCGCATTGAACGAGATCATGGGGCTGATCGAGAAGGCCGAGCGACCGGTGCTTTATTGCGGGGGCGGCATCATCACGAGCGGCGCGGCAGCGGAACTCAAGAAATTTGCCGAAGCGACGAATATTCCCGTGACGACCACGCTCATGGGCGTGGGCGGCTTTCCGGAAACCCATCCGCTCTCAATGCGCTGGCTCGGCATGCATGGCGCGGCTTCCGCGAACTGGGCGGTGAACGGCGAATACAAGCAGCGGATGAATCCCACCGAGCCGATGGTGAAGCTCAAGGATGGTGCTGACTTGTTGCTCGCGTTCGGCGTGCGGTTTGATGACCGCGTGACGGGTAAGTTCGAGGAGTTTTGCAAGCACGGCACCATTGTGCATGTGGACATTGACGCATCGGAGTTGAACAAGAACCGCCGCGCCAATCTCGCTGTGGTCGGCGACATCAAGGACGCGCTCACGCGCTTAAACGCGATGCTCACCAAGCGTCCGATCAGCAAGAAACACACGCCGTGGCTGGAACAGATCGCGGAGTGGAAGAAGAAAGCGCCGTTCGCCTACGCCGTCACGCCGGAGATCGCCAACAGCGATCACATGAAAGACCACATGAAGGGCCAGGAAGACCAAGTGATAATCCAGCAGATGGTCATCGAGACGCTTTACGAATTGACCAAGGGCGAAGCCTACATCACCACGGGCGTCGGCCAGCACCAGATGTGGGCGGCGCAATGGTACAAATACAAATACCCGCGCCAGTTTGTCAGCAGCCTCGGCCTCGGCTCGATGGGTTATGGCTTTCCCGCCGCGCTTGGTGTCAAAGTCGCGCATCCCGACAAGCAGGTGATTGACATTGATGGCGACGGTTCGTTCCTGATGAATATTCAGGAACTCGCCACCGCGCACGTCGAGAAGATCGCGGCCAAGGCGATCATCCTGAACAACCAGCACCTTGGCATGGTGGTGCAGTGGGAGGACAATTTCTTCGAGGGCAACCGCGGCCATACCTACCTGGGCAATCCCGACGATCGCACGCAGATTTATCCCGACTATGTCCGCGTGTGTAACAGCTTCAACGTCCCGTGTGAACGGGTGATGTACCGCCGCGACCTCAAGGCTGCCATCCAGCGCATGCTCGATTCCAAGACCGCCTACGTGCTCGACGTGGTGACGCCGTATAGCGAGCACGTATTGCCCTTCATCCCGGCGGGCCGCACGGTGGCGGACATGATCTGGAAGTAAACAGCGGCGCCATTGAAATTCAACCGCCGGGCACAATTACTTGTCGCCCGGCGGTTTCTTTGACAGGCTAATTGGCATGTTGAGTCGCATTCTTTGGTTGTGGTTGGCTTTCGTCGGGTCTGCGGCGGCGACCGAACTGGCCTTTGATTTCAGTACCGTTCCCGCAAAACAAATTCCACCCGGCTTTACCAACCTCGTGGCGGGCAAGGGCAAGCCCGGCGAGTGGCGCGTGATTACGGACGCATTTCCCTCGGCGCTACCGGCGCTCAATGAAAAAACGCCCGCAATGACGCAACGCTCGGTGCTGGGCCAGTTCAGCACGGAGGTGACGGACGAGCATTTTCCCATTCTGCTGTATGACCGCGAGACGTTTACGGATTTCACCCTGACGACCAGGTTCAAGCTGGTGGATGGCGTGGCAGAACAGATGGCCGGCATCGTGTTTCGGATGCAGGACGAGAAAAACTTTTACGTGATCCGCGCCAGCGGCTTCGGCAACAACGTGCGTTTTTACAAGATGGTTGCGGGTCTGCGCAGCGTGCCCATTGGGCCGGAACTGCCCGTGCCCCGCGGCGTGTGGCACGAGTTGAAGATTGAGTGTCAGGGCAACCGCATCCACGCGTGGTTCAATGGCCAGGAGGTGATCCCCACGTTGACGGATACCAGTTTTGCGGCGGGCAAGCTCGGTTTCTGGACGAAATCGGACGCCGTCAGTTACTTCGCCGACACCAAGATCATTTACACGCCGCGTGAGACCCTGGCGCAGATCCTGGTGCGCGACACGGTGACCAAAAACCCGCGCCTCGTCGGGCTGAAAATCTATCTGCTCGATGAGCAGGGCGAACCGCGGGTGGTGGCCAGCAAAGACCCGAACGAATTCGGCACGGCGGGAAACGCTGCGGAAAAGCAGGCGATCGCGGGGGGCAAAATTTTCTATGGCAAAGGCAAAGAGACGGTGGCCGTCGTCCAACCCTTGCGCGATCGCAACGGCGAGCCGATTGCCGCCGTGCGCGTGACAATGAAATCGTTTCCCGGTCAGACGGAGCAAAGCGCATTACAACGCGCCTTGCCGATGGTGAAGGAGATGCAAGCGCGCGTGCGGACCTTGCCGGAATTAAAGGACTAGCCCTCCGCCCGAGGTCCACCGACGGTCAGAATGATCTTTCGTCGCGCGGTGCACTTCTGGTGCATAGGCTGCCCGGTTAGCAGTAATCGCTGAGCTTGGTATCCCACCAGAAGTGGAACTAAATAGGAGCGGTGTGATTTCGCGTTGCACTGCCAATCAAGGCTTTTGCGGTGTTACCGGTGGCTCCGCCTTGGGTGGCTCTGCCGGAGTTGGTTCCGGCACGTCATCCGATGCCCGCCGGCGCACGCCGCCGGCCACCATGAGTTGCCCGTTCTCACCTAACTGTAGGCGTGGGCGCGTGCCCGCGTAGTCGTGAGTTTGGTGGACGATGATTTCGCCGTCCGGGGTGATCACCGTGTAGCTGAATGAGCGTGCGCCATTCTGGAAGAGGACGTGCAGATTGCTGGCCTGATCAATCTGCTGTTCCGGCGTGCCGAAGGAAACCATCGCGCCCAGCGAAAAAACTTTTAAAACCCGGCCGCCGTCGGCGTCGGTTAATCGGAAGTAAAGCCGGAGTTGTGTCCGCAGATAGTTGGCCTGTTCCAAGGTGTATTTGCGCACTTCTGGCGACCGGTTCGGTGTGCCTTCGACCGGGACGCCGAAATCCTGCCACCACAATTTCGCGCCGTTGATGATGTCAAAGCTCTTGGGCTTGGTGGTGAGCATTTGATCCCAATCTTTGATCCGCACCGAGGCAACAATGCTGTAGCGCCCGGCGCGCGCGAGGTCAAAGTGGGGCAAGAGCTCCACCCGGCGGGTGGCAACCTTGGTGGTCTCGAGCGTGAACGCGCCCACCACCGAAGGCTCGCTGTTCTTCACCACGACCCCCCGCCCATCGCGCGACTCCAAAGCGAATGTGAGCCAGTCCTCACCCTCGCCCAGATGCAACGTTTGCCCGGAGCGATTGGTGATGCGCACGGCGGCGGTCAGGCTTTCGCCGGATAGAAAATGTTCCTGATCCAAAACCACCTCCACCGACACCTGTGCCCGCAAGGGGGCGAGCGGAGCGAGCGCGAAGATGAGCAGCAAAGCCAAGACTTTCATCCGTTCACTTTAGGTTGGCCGGGCGGTGTGGCAAGCTGCAAAACAGTCGGACGATTCTGGTCAACTCCTCGTGATCGGCGATTCAACCCCGCCGTGCCAACTCGCGGTGCGCGCGGGTGAAGACTTCGGAAGGCGTCATCGCGGTCATGCATTCCATGGGCTGCGGCCAGACGCAGCGTGACTTGAGGCACGGGACGCAGGGCAGTTTGGTTTGCGCCACGCGGCCCCACTGGCCATAGGGGCCGGTCCGGCGCGGTTCGGTCGGACCACAAATAGCGATGACCGGTTTGCCCAACGCCGCCGCCACATGCATTGGACCGGTATCATTGGTGACCATCAACTCGCACCGCCGCAGCCACTCGATCATCTCCGGCAGGGAGGTTTGACCAGCAAGATTCAAACAGCGTTCTGGGGCCGCGCGGGAAATGATTTCCCCCAACGGTTGATCCTCCGCGCTGCCGAGAATCGCGAAGCGCACGTCCGGGAACTCCGCTCCCAGTTGGCGTGTCAGCTCGGCGAAGTGTTCGGCCGGCCAACGTTTGTTTAACCACCGCGCCCCCGGTTGCAGGGCAATCCACCGCGCGCCGTCCGCCGGCCACTTCGCTTGGATCACCACGGCGGCGGTTGGATGTTCCGGCAGCCACACAAAATCGTTGTGGACCGGAACGCCAAGACGGGGCAACACCGCGAGATACCAGTCCACCGCATGGGTATGAAACGAAGCGCGCGGCACGATGATGTCGTAAAATCCCCGCGCCCCTTCGCGCGCTTCATCGAGCCCAGCGAGGAGCTGACCATTGGCCAGCCAGGCAAACGCGCCGCTGCGGGCGAGGCCTTGGAGATCAATCACCCAGTCAAACTTCTGCGCCCGCATTCCGGCGATGCTCCGCAGCATTTCCGGCCAGTGAACCGGAATCGCCCAGCGCTTGCGCTCGAAACGCACCACCCCGGCGAGGTCGGGATCGCCGGCGAGCAGCGGCGCCAGCCCGGAATCAATCCACCAGTGAATCTCGCTTGCGGGGAGATGGCGCTTGAGAAGCCGCAGGACCGGCAGCGCCTGCACCACATCGCCCAGGGAACTGGGTTTGAGGATGAGGATTTTCAAAACACCAAATTCCCAGCCGCAAACGCCAAACGCCAAAACCCGCCGCTCGTACGGGCGCGGTTTGGAGCTTGGGGGTGGAGCTTATCGGCCGTAAGCGAGCCGCTCCGCCAGCCGTTCGGGCAAACCAGCCGCCAGGATTTTTTTCTGCGCGGTGGCGATGTCGTAATCCAGCCGGCGAATTTCAATCGTCCCGTCATCGGTGTCATAGACTACGTAGGCGCATTTGGGATTGTTGTCGCGCGGTTGGCCGACGGCGCCCACATTGACAAAATACTTTTTGCCCGGCTCGGTTTTGAACTTCGAGTAGGTGCCGCCCCGCACCACGCTGTCCTTCATGAAGGCCACCGGCACATGCGTATGACCAAAAAAACAAACGGAAGTGTTCTGGTAGGTCAAGCTGGCGGCGGCGGCGAGTTTGTCAAAGACGTAACCCCAACGTTGGGGGCCGTCCAAGGTGGCGTGGACGATGGTGAAATTGGTGACCATGCGCGTGTACTTCAAGTCGCGCAGCCATTGGCGGTCGTCGTCCGTGAGCTGCTTCCGTGTCCAGTTGACGGCTTCCGCCGCCGCAGGGTTGAAACCTTCCAGATGCTCCTCGCTGGAGCAGTATTCGTCGTGGTTCCCTTTCACACAGGGCATGTTCATCGTGCGAACGATATCCAGACATTCCTTGGGATTAGCGTTGTAACCGACGACGTCGCCGAGGCACGCGTAATGAGTGACGGATTGTTTCTTGCAGTCCTCGAGGACAACTTGAAACGCTTCCAAATTGGCGTGAATATCAGCTACAATTGCAAACTTCATTTACATCCTGTCCATGATGGCAAACCCGCAAAACCCGCCCCTCGGCTCGGTCCAACTCGCATCCTCATTTCGGATTTTTGCGGCCAGGCCAGCGTCGTGTATGGCGGCGCGAAAGGCGTCCAACTCGGTCTTCGCACCCTCGGCCGTGAGTTCCACCCGGCCATCGGCCAGATTGCGCACGGTGCCCGTTACTTCAAAACCCGTGGCCACGGTCCGTACGGTATAGCGAAAACCCACGCCCTGCACGCGGCCGGAATACAAAATTTGCATCCGGCGTCGTTCTGCTGGAGTTGCACCTTTCGCTTTGGCCGCTTGCGCCATTTGGAAATGAAGCCAAAGACCGGCCCGACAAGCAATGTTTTTCCTGAGCGCCTGCCTTGGTATTTACCCAAAGACCGCTTTGCTTCAGCGTCAGTCGCGCAGCGGGCGTCCCCGGCGGTCCCGGGCTTTGGTTCGTCGTCGCCACCCACATAGCACCGGCCCCACCAGGCTTGGACCAGCCACGGGTAACTGGGCAATTCCCCAGCCCGCTTGAGCGACCTGCGGCGTTGACGACGAAGACTTGATCAAAGCCCGTGCGCCCGATTGCGAGCTTCACGACGCAGGACAGCCAAAGCGTGCGCATTCGTTGCCGCGCTCACCCGCCTCCCGCCGCTCCCATCGCGTTGCGCAGAGCTTGACGCGATGCGGGGGCAATTTACCATCCACCCATGATTGCGATCACCAAAGCCCACCACCCGAACCTGCCACGGCTTCATCAGAGCGTCTGCGGCGTTCCACGGCAATCCTGGCCTTCACCAAACGCGCCTGGCTTTTCGCAATGTTGCAGTTTTTAATATCATCACCATGAAACATCCTGTCGCTCGTCGTAAGTTTTTAAAAACTGCCGGTGCGGTCGTAACTCTCGCCGCCCTCGGCCCGCGCTTGTTCGCGGCGGAAGAAAAGCCGGCGGCGGGCCGGTTCCAGAAAGCCATCATGTGGGGCACGGTCGGCGGCAAAGGCTCCGTTGGTGAAAAGATGAAAGCGGTCAAGGCCGCGGGGTTTGGCGGCGTCGAGATGACCAGCCATCTGAACCAGGCCGAGGTGCTCAAGGCGCGGGACGAAGCCGGCTTGGAGATAACGAGCGTGTGCGGCGAGCACCATTGGTCGCAGCCGCTCTCCGACCCCGACCCCCAAGTGCGGGCAAAAGGATTGGCGGCCCTTCAGCAAACATTGCGCGACGCCAAGGCTTACGGCGCGGGGTCGATATTGCTGGTGCCCGGGATCGTCAACAAGGAAGTCAGCTTTGACGATTGTTGGCAGCGCTCCATCGAGCAGATCCGGTTGGCCATTCCGCTAGCCGAGGAGCTCGGGGTGAAAATCTCCATCGAAAACGTCTGGAACAATTTCATTACCACCGAGGATCAGGCGATGCGCTATCTCAATGAGATCAATTGTCCGTGGGTGGGTTGGCATTTCGATTGTGGCAACATCATCCGCTATGGTGACCCCATAGTTTGGATCAATACGCTGGGCAAGCACATCAATCGGGTTCACATCAAGGAATACAGCCGCGACCGCGCCATGCGTTCGGCCGACATCTGGAAAGGTTTCGCCGTGGCGCTCTTGGAAGGCGCGAACAACTGGCAAGGCATCACCAAGGCTTTCACGGCGGCGGGCTATTCCGGCTATCTCATCACAGAACAGGGCGGCGGCGATACCCCGGAAGGGTTGCGTGACTTAAGCGAGCGGTTGGGGAAAATTATCGCGAGCTGAGCCTTGTCGCGCCACGCGCAGGTGGGGTTTCAGCGCGGCCACGAGGGTCGCGGGCAATCGCTTTGGCTTTGCCCCCTCCCGTCCGCTGCAAACGTGGCAGGTTTCCGCGGCGAGGATCAGCGCCCGGTCTTGATTTATCATCCGATAACCGAAGTTGAGCCGGACGCGCTCGGCGACGGTGACCCACACTTCCGTTTGCAATACGTCATCGTAACGGGCGGGTGACTTGTATTGCAGACGCACCTCGATCACGGGAAAAATCACATCTTGCTCCTGCCAGTTCAAAAACGTCGCGCCGAGGTGGCGGTAGAATTCACCGCGCGCGGTTTCGAGGAAATCCAGGTACCGGGCGTGATAGACGTGATTACCCAGAGTGCAATCGGCGTAAATCACGCGCTGCGAATGGTGAAACACATTGGCGACCATGCCCGGAGCGTACGGGAGCGGGGGGCCAAGATTCAATCGGGAAAGCGGCGGCAAAAAATCGCGGTTGCCCGCCCGGCATTTCCGGTTATGTTGCCAGCGTGAACTGGCAGACCGTTGTTTCCCTGATAATCGTAGCCCTAGCCGTCGTGGGCCTGTTGTGGGGTCGGTTGCGCCGCCGCAAGTTCAGCTTCGCGCGCGACACGCATTGCGGCTGTTCCGCCGGTCCCCGTTCGCCCAACCCCAGTTCCATCGTCTTTCACGCGCGCAAAGGTGAACGACCGCAGATCATCATGAAAACCAAATGACAACACTTGCAGGCGTTGTGCAACTGCGATAGCTTTCGATCACATGGCCGTCACCAAAATTACTCCTTCCACGCAGTTTGTGACCCGCGCCTCTGCCGTGGGTGGCCGGGAATCCATGGCTAATGGACACTGGGTACCGAATACGGACGTTTATGCCACCGACGCAGGGTTGGTCATCAAAGCCGAGCTGGCTGGCATGCGCAGCGAAAATCTGGAGATCACGGTCGAGGGCAATCGCCTGCGCATTAGCGGAGATCGGCCCGATGGTTGCCGGGCCTGCAAAGCCAGTTTCCTCGTCATGGAAATCAACTACGGTCCCTTCGAGAGCGTGCTGGAACTGCCTTCAGGTTATGATCTGAGCCAGGCGAAGGCTGCTTATCTCAACGGTTTTCTGCGGATTGACGTGCCGTTCGCGGCCCCGCCACCGCACCCCAAAACCACCAAGGTGACCATCGCCTGAAATTAAAAATCAAAATCAAGAACCGGCGGGCATGTGTGAACCGCCCCGCCTTTTTGATTTTGCCCTTTTTGGTTTAGCCTTCCATGACTTCCCCGGACACAGAATTTATCAGCATCCTTGGAACTTCCGGATCACCGGAGGAGTTGGCCCGCATCTCTTCGCGTTCGCTTCCGGAAACACTGCCCATTCTCGGGCTGTCGGATATCGTCATTTTTCCCGGCGCCGTCGCGCCGTTGCTGGTCGAGACCGGGCCGAGCATTCAGTTGATTGACGACGCCGTCGCCGGCGGTCGCCTCATGGGCACGGTGCTCCAGCGCCGGCCCGAAGTCGCCGACCCCGCGCCCGGCGATCTGTACGAGGTGGGCTGCGTGGTGCGGTTGGCGAAGATGGTGAAATTTCCCGACAACACCGCGCGCGTACTCGTCGAGGGATTGTGGCGCATCCACCTCAAGGATTACCCCACGACCGAACCGTATCTTTCCGCCAGATTTGAACTCCTGCGCGATGTGCCGGATGACTCCATCGAAGTCACCGCCATGATGCGCAACGCGCAGACCCAGTTTCAGGAAATCATCAAACTGTCGCCCGCGCTCTCCGAGCAGGTCAAAATCGCCGCGCTGAATATCGAAGACCCTGGCCACTTCACCGATCTCATCGCCAGCAATCTCAACCTTTCGCTTGGCGACCGCCAGAAGCTGCTCGAGACCGCCTCGATCAAGGAACGCCTCACCCAATTGTTGCCGTTGCTCAATCGGGAGCACGAAGTCCTGACGCTCAGCACCAAGATTCAAACCGACGTCTCCAGTTCCATCGCCAAGACGCAACGCGACTTTTTCCTGCGCGAACAACTCCGCGCCATCCAGCGCGAACTCGGCGAGGCCGAACCGAACGCGAATGAAATCAAAACCCTGCGCGAGAAAGTCGCGCAGACGCCCATGCCCGCCGAGGTAAAGAAGGTCGCGACTCAGGAACTCGAACGATTGCAGGTCATGCCGCCCGTCGCCGCGGAGTATCCGGTCACGCGCAACTACCTCGATTGGATTCTGGCACTGCCGTGGGAAAAAGCCACCGAGGACAAACTCGATCTCACCGCTGCCGAACACATTCTCAACCAGCAACACTTTGGCCTCGCGAAGGTCAAAGACCGCTTGCTGGAATTTCTCGCTGTCATCAAACGCAAGAAGGCGATCAAAGGCCCCATCCTGTGTCTCGTCGGCCCGCCCGGGGTTGGAAAGACCTCGCTCGGCAAGAGTGTTGCCGACGCGCTGGGCCGCAAGTTTGCCCGCATTTCCCTCGGCGGCATGCGCGACGAAGCCGAGATTCGCGGTCACCGCCGCACCTACGTCGGCGCGATGCCTGGCCGCATTCTGCAGACCCTGCGGCGGGTGGAGAGCTGCAATCCGGTGATTCTGCTCGACGAACTCGACAAGGTCGGCGCGGATTTTCGCGGCGATCCAGCGGCGGCGTTGCTCGAAGTCCTCGACCCGGCGCAGAACCATACCTTCACCGACCATTATCTTGACCTGCCCTTCGACCTCTCGCGCGTGTTGTTCATCGCCACGGCGAACTGGCTGGAGCCGATCCACCCTGCACTGCGCGACCGGCTCGAAGTCATCGAATTGCCGAGCTACACGGAATCGGAAAAACTCCAGATCGCCAAACGTTACCTCGTGCCACGCCAGTTGGAGGAACACGGCCTCACGAAACAGGAGGTCATCCTGCCCGATCCCACCCTGCGCCGGCTGATTCAGGAATACACGCGTGAAGCCGGGGTCCGGCAGTTGGAGCGGAACATCGCCGCGCTCGCCCGCAAAGCGGCGCGAAAACTCGTCAGCCAAAACGGCGACGTTGGTCCCATCAAACTCGAACCCGACGCACTCAAGACCCAGTTGGGCCATGCGCTATTCGTCGCCGAGACGGCGGAGAAGATCGCAGAATTCGGCATTGCCACTGGTCTGGCTTGGACCCCGGTCGGCGGCGAAGTCCTTTTCATTGAGGTCACCCGCATGCCCGGCAAGGGCGGCTTTCTCCTGACCGGCTCGCTCGGAGACGTGATGAAAGAAAGCGCTCAAACCGCCTTCAGCTACCTGCGTAGCCAAGCCGATAAACTCGGCCTCGAACTCACAGATGCCGCCAAACACGACATTCATATTCACGTTCCCGCCGGGGCCACTCCCAAGGACGGCCCCAGCGCGGGCGTAGCCATTGTGGCCGCTCTTGCTTCGCTGATCGCGCAACGCCGCGTGCGCTCAGACATGGCGATGACGGGCGAAATCAGCCTCCGCGGCCGGGTCCTGCGCGTGGGCGGGGTGAAGGAAAAAATCCTGGCCGCCGTCCGATTTGGCGTGAAACACGTCATTCTGCCTGAAGCGAACAAACCCGACTGGCTCGAGGCTCCCGCCGAAGTGCGCGCGAAGATAAAAGTCCACTTCGTCAACCACATTTCGCAAGTGATCCGGGTCGCCCTCGATAAAATTAAGAATTAAAGCTGCAAAAATTAAAGATGCCTGCCGGAAAATTAAACAACGGAGCCGGTCGGGGCTGGCGGTATTTTTCATTTTTCATTTTTCATTTTGCCTTGGTGTCGGGCGCGATTACCACCAACGATCTCGCCACCGCCGAGCGGGAAGGGCGCGCGCTGGCTCAGCAACTTTGCGAACTGCGCCCCGAAGCCAATTACACCAACTCCGGCAAACTCGTCATTCGCATCCCAAAAAAACCCCGCCAGGAAATCCCGTTCACCTCCCGCATCCTGGTCACGGAAACCAACTGGACGACGGTTTACGAAGTCAGCCTGGGCACAGACCAGCCCTTCACCTTTAGCGTCGAGCATCGCCCCGAAACCCCGAGCCGTTACTCCGTGGCGGTTGGTGCTGCTCCCACCAATAATTTTTCATTTTTAATTTTGAATTATTCCCTGCTGCCCAACGACCAGACGATGACACCCTTTGCCGGCTCGGATTTCTGGCTGGCGGATCTGGGCCTGGAATTTTTCCACTGGCCGGGGCAGCGTTTGACGAAACGGGAAATGCGGCGCGGAAAATCGTGCCAGGTGCTGGAAAGCCGACGACCGGATTCCGGGACCAACGGATATGCCCGGGTGGTTTCGTGGATTCACACGGAGAGTGGGGCCGTCGTGCAGGCCGAGGCCTACGACGAGCAGGGCAAGCTGCTGAAAGAGTTCCGCCCGACCGCGGTCGAGAAGGTCAATGGCGCGTGGCAGTTGAAGGAGATGGAGATCGAGAATATGCAGACCGGTTCGCGCACTACGCTGGTGTTTGATCTCCCACCGGAATAGCGGACCACAATTTTCTTGAATTCTCCGCTCGCCGGACAAAGAGTCCTGAACCGATGCAGCCTGCCACTACCAACCGCTCGGTGTTTGACATTCTCTTGAGCCTCGGCTCCCTGGCTCTCTTCGTGGGGTTGATCGGGTGGGTAATGTGGCGGTGTCTCAAACGGAGCAAAGAGCCGGGGCCATTGGTCACCAAGTGGGTGCTCACTTTGGTGGTGTTCTCCTGGATGATCTGGAAGGTCATCCCCATGGTGGCCCGGGGCGGCTACGAAGGCGCGTTCATGGGCATCCCGCTGACGGTGGCGAGCGGCTTGATACTGGCGATCATCTGGCGCCACAGCATCGCCGACCTGGTGGCGAAACCGTTTGGCGCGTTGTACGACGGCGGGGACGCAGAGATAGAACCCCAAGCGTATTACTCCATCGCCGAAGCCAAACGTAAACGCGGCCATTACCACGAAGCTGTCGCCGCCGTGCGCAAGCAATTGGAGAAATTCCCCACCGATTTCACCGGCCAGATGTTGCTGGCTGAGATTCAAGCCGAGAATCTCAATGATGTGCCCGGCGCGGAAGTCACGATCCAGCGCCTATGCCAACAACCGGGCCATGCGCCGCGCAATGTGGCCTATGCGTTCAACACGCTGGCCGACTGGCACCTGAAATTTTCCGTGGATCGCGAGGCGGCGCGGGCGGATTTGCAACGGATCGTGGATTTGTTTCCCGATTCCGAACTCGCCCTGGTGGCCGGGCAACGGATCGGCCATCTGGCCGGCACCGAGTACATGCTCGCCACCCACGACCGGCCCCACGTTCCTTTGCCGCAAGGAGTCAGGAACATTGGCCTGCTCCAATCTTCCCAACACCTCACGCCGACCGGCCGTGACCCGGCCGAGGTGGCCGGGGAATATGTCCGCCACCTGGAACAGCATCCGCAGGACACCGAAGCGCGCGAAAAACTGGCCGTGATTTACGCCGACCATTTCCAACGCCTTGATCTGGCCGCCGACCAGTTGCACCAACTCATAGATCAACCCAACCAACCCGCCCGGCAGGTCATCCACTGGCTGAATCTGCTGGCCGATCTCCAGATCCGCCACGGCGCGGGCTACGACCCCGCCTGGCAGACCTTGGCGCAGATTATTGAACGTTATCCCAATCAAGCGGCGGCGGACATTGCCCGCAACCGGATGGATTTACTCAAGCTCGAATTGAAGGCAAAGACGGTCACCCGCTCCGTGAAGCTTGGCGATTACGAGCAGAACATCGGTTTGAAGCAAGGGGGCCGGGGCAAAATAAAATAAGCAGCGCCCCATGCTCCGACCAAAGAACACGGTGGAGCCGTCCCTTCCCATCGCCGCTGGTGCGGCGGCGGCGGAAAGCACCCCACCGGGCAGGATTTCAAACAGGCTCTAAGCCGGAACGATGTAGTCGAATACGGAAGCCGTGGTGCTGGTAGCTGCGACGCCCTCGTCGCAGAGGGTGAAGGCGACGCCTCGTCGCCAGAGTCGGGAGGCGAACCAAACGGTGTGCCAGTGATTTCGCGCGACGCGGGCGTCGCCGCTACCAGAAGCCGCAACTGCATCGTTACGGCTAACCGTAGCCCTGCCGTAGGACAGGCGTCGCGCCTGTCCGCCGCCGCCGACCAAGCCTTCGGGGTGATTTACGTCGGCCGAGTTAGGGCAGGACCCCCGGTTTCAGTCATCCAACGGGCTTTTCACGCCGAGGCCGGGTTTGGCCATGACGTGGGTATAAATCTGTGTCGTCGCCACGTCCTTGTGCCCGAGTAAATCCTGCACCGTTCGGATGTCCGTGCCGCCCTCCAGCAAATGCGTCGCAAACGAGTGCCGCAGCGTATGCGGCGTCGCCCGCTTGTTCACCTCCGCCCGCCGCAACGCCCCTTTCATCGCCCGTTGCAAATTCTCCGGCAACAAATGATGCCGCCACCATCCCCCGCCGTGCGCCGGCGCATCCGGCCGCACCCGCCCCGCCGTCAGCGACCAGCCGGGAAACACCCACTGCCACGGCCACTCTTTGGGTGCGCTGGAATATTTCCGCCCCAGCGCCTCCGGCAGCCACACCCCGCTGTAACCCACCGCCCCGTCCGCTTCCCACTGCACCCGCACCGCCTTCAAATGCGTTTGGAGTTCCGCCTTCAAGCGGTCCGGCACCATCGTCACCCGGTCCTTCGCCCCTTTGCCGTCCCGCACGATGATCTGCCCCCGCTCCAGATCGAGATCCTTCACCCGCAAACGCAACAACTCCATCAGCCGCAGCCCGCTCCCGTATAGCAGTTGGAGCGGCAGCGCATAGTCCGCTTCCACCGCCGCCAGCACCCGTTGCGTCTCGGCCCGGCTCAACACCTCCGGCAACCGCGCCGGACGCTGCACCCGCTGGAATTCCCCCAATTCCCCCAGCGGCTGATGCAACACTTCGCCATATAAAAACACCAGCGCATTGAGCGCCTGGTTCTGCGTGGCCGCCGCCACGTTCAACTCCGCCGCCAGGTGACTCAGGAACGCGTTCACCTCCGCCGCGCCCAGAGCTTTGGGATGCCGCCAGCCTTCGTGGGCCGGGCGTGTCACGCCGGGCGCGCCGCCGGATTCCGGCACCCTTTCCAATTTTACATTTTTAATTTTTAATTCCCCCTGCCCCTGCCGATGAAACTTCAAAAACCGCACGATCCACTGCCAGTACGTCTCTTCCGTCCGCTCCGAGAAATGCAGGAAGCGCATCACCTCATGCACCTGATCGCGCAAACGCGACTTGGGGTTGGGCGTCAGCTTAGGGCGTTCGCGCCGTCGCGTTTGGTAGGCCTTCTCACCCGCTGAAATAGTTTGTGGCATTGCTTGAC
>JANYBF010000285.1 GCA_025360895.1 Verrucomicrobiota bacterium | reverse complement strand
GCTACTGTTGGCAGGAGCGCTGTTGATACGGAAACGCGCGGCGATCAACCCGGCGAAAAGTTATCCGGCTTCGGCCTTTTGCCCGGTGGTGGGCGACGAAGCGGTCACGCGGGTGATGAAGCCCATTCGCCAGAAGTTTGGTGTTTCGGCGATGGCGGCAGCGGTAGTGACCAGCGAGGGTATCCAGTTCGTCGGCGCGGTGGGCGTCCGCAAACGCGGCACGGAAATTCCCGTCACGCTCACCGACCAGTGGCATCTCGGGTCGGACACCAAGGCCATGACCGCGACGCTGATTGCGCGTCTGGTGGAGCGAGGCCAGTTGAAGTGGGACACGACGCTGGCCGAGGTGTTTCCCGAGCTCGCCGCGCAGATACATCCCGATTTCAAAGCCGTCACGCTGCTACAATTGCTTTCCCATCGGGCGGGGTTACCGGCGAATCTAAACTTGGCCAAATATTCCGGCGATGACGTGACAGCGTTGCGCCTGCGGGCCGTGCGGGAGGAGCTCGCGAAGCCACCGACGCACGCGCCAGGCAATCATTACGAATACTCGAATCTCGGTTACATCATCGCCGGAGCCGTGGTGGAGAAAATCACCGGCCAATCCTGGGAACGCGCGCTAAACACAGAAGTATTCGCGCCGCTGCAAATGGACCCGGTGGGCTATGGCGGCACCGGAACCCCGGGGAAAATTGATCAACCGTGGCCGCACACCGCCAACGGCGAACCCACGGCTGGAAATGGTCCGGCGGTGGACAATCCGCCGGTCATGGGCCCGGCCGGGCGGGTGCATTGCCCGATTCAGGATTGGGCGAAGTTCATCCAAGATCAGTTACGCGGCGACCGGGGAGAGCCGGCATTTCTGAAGCCCGAGACGTATCAGAAGTTGCACACCCCACCGTTCAGTGGTGATTACGCTTTGGGATGGATCGTGGGACAACGCGAATGGGGTGGTGGCAAAGTCCTGAATCACGCCGGTGACAACACGATGAATTTCGCCAATGTCTGGATCGCGCCGCAACGCGATTGCGCGATCCTCGTCTGCGTGAATCAGAGCGGCGACCCGGCGTTCAAAGCCACCGACGAAGCCGTGGGCGAACTGATCAAACTGCACGCGGAGAAAATGCGAACGCAGTAACCGGCTTCGGCTGCCACTTGTGTCACAAAATATTTTCCATTGACAAGCATCACAATGCTAGGCATAGTGCCGCCATGCTTACGAAAGAACTCGTTGCCGCCTCGACCGTGCCGCTCGTGTTGTCCGTGCTGACTGAGGGCGAGAATTACGGCTACGCGCTCATCCAACGCGTGCGCGAATTGTCCGGCGGCAAGATCGAGTGGACCGAAGGCATGCTCTATCCCGTCCTGCACTGGATGGAGAAGGAGGAATTGATCGAAGCCGAATGGCGCGAGGCTGAGACCGGTCGCAAGCGGAAGTATTACCGGTTGCGCAAGGAAGGCCGCAAAGCGTTGCAGGAAGAAAAACAACAGTGGCTGAGCGTCCACGAAACCCTGACCAAACTATGGAAACAACAACCCCGTTTGAGCTGAATCAAGCAATCCAACGCTGGCGCGAAACCTCGCCCAATCGCCCGCCTTCCTTAACGAGAATCTCAACGAATTGGAAGCGCACCTGCGCGATTCAGTCGCGACGATGCAAACCTGCGGGCTGTCCACCGAGGAAGCCTTCATCGTTGCAAGCAGGCGAATCGGCACGGATAACAAGCTCGAGAAGGAGTTCGGGAAAGTGAATGGAGGTGCGGTTTGGGTTGATAGGATCCTGTGGATGCTGATAGGGATTCAACTTTGGGGATTGGTGTCCTGCGCTTCGAATTTCATTACCCGGACTGGATTGGCCTTCGGGTGGAAGTCGCCCCAACCCGGCCCCCTTCGCAATTTCAGTTTAAGCGACGTGGTGTTGCCTGTGGCGATTTACGTCTTCGTTGGCGTAGCGACGTTGGCAGCAGGTCTCACTCTTTCCTGGTGGTTGATTAGTCGAAAGGGACAACAACTTGGCAGGTGGTTTGGGTTGTCGTTGAATCGGCGGCTGACATTTTTCGCGGCTTGCGTCGGGCTAAGTCTTGTTTCACTTGTTACCTACGCGTTGAGCTATTCGTCCGACCTGATTGTGGCAAAATCCTTGGGACTTGAGGCCTTTGCAGCAGGTTCAATCTATTTTGGTTACGCTCATTTGATCGTTTTGCCGATTCAGACTGTGACGATGATGGTTGCCACTCTTGTTCTCGTTCGCAGACGCGTCCACACGAGCGGAGCCTGAACGCTTACCCTCCCAACCGAGAGCCTGATCATTCGGTAATCATGTTCGACGTCGCAGAAAAGACAGTATCACCGGTGGCAGAAGCTGCAATATCCGCCAAAAAACTCTGCTTTCGTAAGGGCACGAATTTCGTTTAAATTGCCGGTGCTATGAGCAAAACCGCATTGTTGTTTGCCGGACAGGGCGCGCAAACCGTGGGCATGGGCAAGGACCTCGCCACCGCGTTCCCGTCCGCCCAAGAGTGGTTCGCCCGCGCCAACACTGCCCTCGGTTACGATCTTGCCGCCATTTGTTTCAACGGGCCGGATGCCGAATTGACGAAGACTGAAAACGCCCAGCCGGGCATCTTCCTGGTGAGTTGGATCGCGTTGCAATTACTGAAGGAGCGGTTGCCAGCGTTGAAGTTCGAGGCGACGGCGGGATTGTCGCTCGGTGAATTCACGGCGCTGACGGTCGCCGGCGCGATGAGCTTCGAGGACGGCTTGCGGGTGGTGCGTCAGCGTGGTCGGTTCATGCAGGAAGCGTGCGAGGTCACCCAGGGAGGCATGGCGGCAGTCATTGGATTGGATGAAGCGCGCACGCGCGAAGTCTGCGTCGAAGCGGGCGTGGTGCTGGCAAATTTGAACTGCCCCGGGCAACTCGTGATCTCCGGGGAGGTGGGAAAGATTTTGCAGGCGATTGACCTGGCCAAGGCCAAGGGCGCAAGAAAAGCGATCCCACTGCCGGTCGCCGGGGCCTATCACTCACCGCTCATGGCCAGTGCGCAGTCCAAATTGGCGGCGGAACTGGCGAACCTCACTTTGAATGCAACGCGCGTGCCGGTGATTTCCAACGTGTCGGCGCTGCCCTATGACCGACCCAGCCTGATTAGCGCCGGCTTGGTGGAGCAGGTGACGTCGTCGGTGCGCTGGGAAGCATCCATGCGCTACTTGCTGGCGCAAGGTTTCACCCGGTTCATCGAACTCGGACCGGGCTCGGCGCTCACGGGTTTTATGAAACGGATCAACAAGGAAGTGCAAATGCTCAACGTGGCGGACGGCGCAAGTCTGGAGGCAACGGTGAAGGCGCTGACCGCCTGAAGGGTGAAGAGCGGCGCGCGGCTGTTACCGTTCGCCATTTCACCGCGCCCGATTTTTCGTGTTTATTCCGTCTGATTCGTGGTTAATCATTCCGCCGCATGAAACAACTTGAAAACCAAATTGCCGTCGTCACGGGAGCGGGTCGCGGAATTGGCCGCGCCATTGCGCTGAAATTCGCCGCTGAAGGTGCGGATGTGGTCTGCGTCTCGCGGACGACGGAGAATTCCGAGAAGGTGGCGGCGGAAGTTCGGGCGCTGGGTCGCCAGGCTTGGGCGCACGCCGTGGATGTGGCGGATGCGGCATCCGTCAACGCCGCTGCGGGAAAGATCCTAGCCGACTGCGGCCGCGTGGACATTCTGGTGAACAACGCGGGCGTTACCCGCGACGGTTTGCTCATGCGGATGAGCGACGCGGATTGGGATACGGTGTTGGACACGAATCTCAAAGGCGCGTTCCTCGTAACGAAGGCCTTCAACCGGGCGATGCTCAAACAGCGCGCCGGTAGGATAATCAACATTACCTCGGTGGTTGGCCTGATCGGCAATGCCGGGCAATGCAATTATGCGGCGAGCAAGGCGGGGCTGATCGGTTTCACGCAATCGGCGGCCCGGGAGTTCGCGTCCCGCGGCATCACGGTCAATGCCATCGCCCCGGGTTTTACGGAGACCGACATGACCTCGGAGTTGAAGCCGGAAGTGCGGGCGCAAACGTTGAAACAGATTCCGCTCGGTTGCTTTGGTCAGGCGGAGGACATCGCAAACGCAGCGTTGTATCTCGCCGCCGCGTCGGGCCGCTATGTGACGGGTCAGGTATTGACCGTGGATGGCGGTATGGTGATGTAGGCAGGTGGCGGACTCCTCCGGCCACCGCTACGCGCCAGACATCAGTGCCCCGAGGTAAGCAGGAGGACTTGTTCCAATGTGGAAACGCCGTCCCGGGCCCGGGACAATGCGGCCATGCGGAGCGTTTTCATACCCTGACTGATAGCGACCTTGCTGAGCTCGCGCGAGTTGGTGCGCGAGATGATGAGCTTGCGAATTTCGTCGCTCGCCGTCATGGCTTCGATAATGGCGAGGCGGCCGACGTAACCGGAGTTTTTGCAGCGATCGCAACCCCGACCCCGATAGAGCGTGACGTCGTCGAACTGGCTGGCCTCAATGTTCAAATCTTCATACATCTGTTGCGGGTAAGTCACCGGTTCCTTGCAGTGCGAGCAGATGCGGCGCATGAGGCGTTGGGCGCAGGAGAGAATCACGGAGGAGGAAATCAGGAAGGGGGCGATGCCCATGTCGTCGAGGCGCGCGATGGCTCCGGCGGCGTCGTTACAGTGCATCGTGCTCAACACTTGGTGGCCGGTAAGCGCAGCTTCGATGGCGATCTCGGCGGTTTCGGTGTCGCGGATTTCGCCGATCATGATGATATCCGGGTCCTGGCGCAGGATCGAACGCAACGCGTTGGCGAAGGTGAGGCCGATCTCCTTTTTCACGGGCACCTGGTTGATGCCGGGGATTTGGAATTCGACGGGATCCTCGACGGTGACGATGTTGAAGATCGGATTATTAAGTTCGTTCAACGCGGAGTAGAGCGTGGTGGTCTTGCCGGAGCCGGTCGGGCCGGTAACCAGGATCAGACCATGCGGGGCATCCACAGCGATCTTGAATTGCCGAAAGGTTTCCGGGTCCAGGCCGAGTTTGTCGAGGCTGGCGGAGAGGTTCGACTTGTCGAGCACGCGGAGCACGATTTTCTCACCGTGGACCGTGGGCATGACCGAGACGCGCAAGTCGAAATCCTTACCCCCGACCTTGACGCGCATGCGACCGTCCTGTGGCAGGCGGCGTTCGGCGATGTCGAGGCTGGACATGATCTTGAATCGCGAAGCCAGCGCCAACTGCATTGTTTTGGGTGGGGGCGTGGCGTCGGCCAGCACGCCGTCAATGCGGTAGCGCAGGCGCAGGCCTTTTTCAAACGGTTCAATGTGAATGTCGCTCGCGCGGTCTTTTATGGCCTGGACGAGAATGATGTTGGCGAGCTTGATGACCGGCGCCTCCTCGCCGGCGGCGGCAAGTTGGTCGAGATTGACGTCTTCGGTGGTCTCTTTGACGGTCTCAATCTCCTCTTCGTCGTTGCGTTTTTGGGCATCGAGGATGATGTCCTCCATGCGCCCACCTTTGGCGGCGTCCTGGTTGTTGAGTTTGTCCATGATCGCCTTTTCCGAGGCGATCAGCGTAGAAACTTCGAGCTTGGTGATGCGCTTGACATCATCCACCGCGAGTACGTTAAGCGGGTCCGCCATTGCGAGGAACAGCTTGTTCTCCAAGCGGGAAACGGGCAGGACCTTGTGATTTTGCAGGATTTCGCGCGGCAACAGGTCGGCCACCTCCGGCGCAATGCTGAGCCGGGCGAGGTTGATGGGCGGGACATTGAGTACGCGGCCCATGGACACCGTGAGGTCCTGTTCGCTGACGTGCGATTTCTCGACGACGAGCTTGATGAAGCGCGTGCCTTCGCGCTTTTGTTGTTCGAGTAATTCTTCGACCTGCTGGGTCGTGAGCAAGCCGTCCTCGACGAGGGCGTCGGCAATACGTTCACCAAATGATTTTACGGGAGACATGGTTTAGCGAAAAACTTTGCGGAGGTTTTTGACAAGGTCCGAGGGGGTAGCCAAATACCAGAGCAACCGGTTGTTCGTGGCTTCGGCGAGTTCCTTGGCCGCCTGCTGATTGAAAGGGTTCGCGGTGGCGACCAGAATTGATTTGCTCATGCGGTCAAACGGCAGCACGGACCAGCGCCGGCAGGTATCCGCCGAAAAACTGCGCGCCAGTTCCATATCCAGATCGCATTTTTCCAACGGCAAAAACGCTAGGCGGGTCCGGTCACTCAGTAATTTCAGCGCCGTTTCGATTTGGACGAACCCCTTGTCGGCGATGACTTGGATGAAGGGTTCGTTGACGTCGGTGGGCGCGGCGGCGAGGTTCGGCGTGTGCCAGCAAAGATCAAAGTCGGCCGGCGCGAGAATTTTTCCGTCCACGAATATTTTGTGCATCTGCTTGCGGCCATCCTCCACGGTGCTGGTGGATTTGACCCCGGACTTCCGGAACGAGCTGGTGCTGGTTTCCCCGGATTTCCAGATGGCGGTGTCCGTGAGGCCGGATTGATTACCGGGGTTGGCCTTGCTCTCGATCTCCTTGAGGGCCGCCTGCACTTCCGGATCGTCGGGCTGATGCTGGAGAATGGTTTCGTACTCGAGGATGGCGGAGGAAAACTGGCCCATCTGCACGTAGGCATGGGCGATCCGCTTGGAAGTGTTGATCGCATCCGGCTCCCGCCCCAGTTTAGTGTAGGCTTCCTTGAGGATTTCCAGCGATTGATAGTCGTGCGGCTGGGTTTGAGCGATGACCTCAAACATCTCAACCGTCTGCGCCAACTGCGCCTGTTCATCCTGCGTCATTGTTGTTGCCATGTGTGAACTCAGTTGCCCCGCCAAAACAACTAAAGCGACTGGAACAACTCGGCCGGGCGATTTTAACTAGCAATCCGCTCGCCAAATTGCCGGCCCCACGGCTTGCAAATAAAGTGCGCCCGGCTGGACGGTTGGTTTCACAAGACGGAGACACCGGTTGTCCTGTTCTGGCACGGCGGGCGGCCGTTTACTGTCCGTGCCTGCCGTTATGGCTTGGGTTCCGGCAATCGGCTTAAGCACGGAGGGCAATCCAATCCGTCCCACCGACAATCCGGCGCGGCGCGGCGTCAACGAAAGCGGCAACATGTGAACCTCGCCGGGCCGATAGTGTGGCGGGCGTAATTCAATCCCCCATGGCCAGAATTTAAACTTGAGAAAATCACCGGTCCTTCCCGCTGGCACTCCATCGCAAGACCAGATCACGCCACGGCGGAAGCATCAACCGCCATCGTTTCAAAGACCAACCGCGCGAATAAAGCCAACGGCCGGGGGCGACGACTGCCCCAGCGGGCCAATTGAAATGCGCCCGCCCACGATAGTTTGCTTGCACCCGCTTAGCGCCCGGCGTAGATGTTGACATGCCTCGTCCGGGGAATCGTTACCAAAGGTTCGCGTTGCGTCGCGGAATGCTTGCGGCCCTGCTTTGCTTTTTTCTCCGCTTCGCCGGCGCCCAGGAATTAGAGGAAGCCCGCAAAAACTTTCTGGCGGGCAAATACGATGAATGCCTGCGCACCTGTGCGAAGCCCGACCGAGAGGCTGGCCGCAATGAAGAATGGCCGTTGCTCCATGCGCAGACGCTCCTCGCCGTGGGGCGTTATCCGCCAGCGGAAGTCGTGGTCAGCAACGCGCTGCTACGATCCACCAGCAGCATCCGTCTGCGGTTGCTGGGGGTTGAGACGGCCAACGCCCTCGGCAATGCCGCGCTGGCCCGGACCCGGCTTAAAGAAATCAATCAAATGGCGGGCGCCCGGACGTGGGCGTATCGGGATCCGCCCAATATCGTCGCGCTCGGGCGGACGGCGCTGCTGCTGGGGGCAGATCCGAAGACGGTGCTCGAACGCCTTTTCAACCCGGCGCAAAAAGCGGAGCCCGACCTGCGCGATTCTTATCTGGCCAGCGGCGAACTGGCGTTGGCGAAGCACGACTACGCCATCGCGGCCACCAAATTTTCCGAAGCGCTGAAAAAGTTTCCGGACGATGCCGACGTGCTGAACGGTCTGGCCCGCGCCTACCAGCCGAACGCGCGGGGCAAGATGTTGGAATTGACCGCGACCGCGCTGGAGAAAAATGAGAACCATGTTCCCAGTCTGTTGCTGCTGACGGACCATACGATTGACGCGGAGGAATACGCCGAGGCGGATAAACTGCTCGACCGCGCATTCAAGGTGAATGCCTGGCATCCCGAAGCGTGGGCGTATCGGGCCGTGCTGGCGCATCTCCGCAATGACACGGCGGGCGAAACCCGGGCGCGCGAAAACGCGCTGAAGTATTGGCCGGACAATCCCGCTGTGGATCATCTCATCGGGCTGAAGTTGTCGCAGAAGTATCGCTTTACCGAGGGGGCGGCCTGTCAACGACAGGCGCTGGCGTTCGATGCCGGATACCTGCCCGCCCAGATTCAACTCGCCGAAGACCTCCTGCGTCTTGGCCAGGAAACCGAAGGCTGGCAACTGGCGCAGAACGTAAATAATCAGGACGCCTACGATGTGACGGCTTACAACCTGGTGGCACTGCGTGGGACGATGCAGAAGTTTCCAACCCTCACGAACGCGGATTTCGTCCTGCGCATGAGTACCAACGAAGCCGCGCTTTACGGTGATCGTGCCCTGGCTTTGCTCGACCGGGCCAAAGCAAAGCTTACGGCGAAATATGGCATCACGCTTGAGTCGCCAACCTTCATTGAGATTTTTCCCGAGCAAAAGGATTTCGGAGTGCGGACGTTCGGCATGCCGGGCAATCCAGGGTTTCTTGGCGTTTGCTTCGGTCGGGTGATTACGGCGAATAGTCCGGCGTCGCAAGGTGGTAATCCGGCGAACTGGGAGGCGGTGCTCTGGCATGAGTTCTGTCACGTTGTCACGCTGCAACTCACCAAGAACAAAATGCCGCGCTGGTTGAGCGAAGGCATCTCCGTTTACGAGGAGCTTCAGGCAAATCCGGCCTGGGGTCAAACGATGAACCCGCGTTATCGCGAAATGGTTATCGGCAACGACCTTACCCCGGTAGGCAAGTTGAGCAGCGCCTTCCTCTCGCCCAAGAGTGACCTGCACTTGCAGTTTGCCTACTACCAATCGGCCTTGGTCGTCGAGTATCTCGTCGGCCAGTATGGCTTTGAAAGTCTTCGCGCCATCTTGGGCGATCTCGCCACCGGCGCGGATATTAACGATGCGATTTCCAAACACACTGTCCCGTTGAAACAGGTCGAGCAGGAGTTCGCTGCCTTCGCCAAGGCGAAGGCGGAAGCGCTCGGGCCGGGGCTGGATTGGGAAAAATTGGACGGCGTTCATGCCCGGATGAAGGCGCTCGGCTTGCCCGAAGTTAAACTCGCCGTTCCGGACACGACCAAGTCGAAGAACTATTGGGCGTTGCTGAACCAGGCCGAAAAACTCGTCGCGGAAAAGAAATGGGCTGAAGCAAAAGTGCCGTTAGCGACTTTAATTGAGCTTTACCCCAATCAATCCGGCCCGAACAACGCCTACGCCATGCTGGCCACCGTGCATCGCGGTCTCAAGGAGACACCCGAGGAGCGCGCCGCCCTGGAGAAATGGGCTTCCCAAGAAGCCGACGCCTTGGAGGCCTATTCGCGCCTGATGGAGCTGGCTGAAGACGCAAAGGAATGGAAAACCGTATCGCAAAATGCCGAGCGGTTCCTGGCCGTGAATCCACTAGTGGCGCCGCCGTATCGCTATCTTGGTCACGCCAGCGAAGAACTTGGCGAAGCTGAACCGGCGATCAAGGCTTATCAAAAACTGCTTTTACTCGACCCCGCCGACCCCGCCGATGTGCATTTTCGTCTCGCGCGTTTGATGCGGGTGAATAATGCCGCGGCCGCCAAGCGTCAGGTCTTGCAGGCATTGGAAGAAGCCCCGCGCTTTCGGGAAGCGCATCGTTTGCTCCTGGAACTCGCGCAAGCAAATACAACTTCGACCAACGCACCCGTTGAAGTAAAACCATGAAGGCACGCCAACACCGTTCGTGATCAAAGTTCCGTTCTCCGCCATGACGCACTGACACATTCTTCCAAAATTAATCTCTGTAACCAAAGGAACGCATTGCAACCCCCCGCCTCAACTCACGCCGCCGAAGAACAAACCGTCGAACAAATCAAAGCCGGCCGCACACGCATCCAGGCCGAACTATCCAAGGTCATCGTCGGACAGAAGGACGTGATCGAGCAATTGCTCATCGCGTTGTTCGCCGGTGGGCACTGTCTTATCACCGGCGCGCCCGGCCTTGCGAAGACGTTGCTCGTAAAATCCATTGCACAGGTTTTTCATCTCAAGTTCCAGCGCGTGCAGTTCACGCCCGACCTCATGCCTGCCGACATCACCGGCACCGAGATTTTGCAGGACACCGGCGGCGAACGGAAACTGGCCTTCGTTCCCGGTCCGGTGTTCGCCAACATGATTCTCGCCGACGAAATCAACCGCACGCCACCCAAGACCCAGGCCGCTCTGCTCGAAGCGATGCAGGAACATCAAGTGACCGCCGCCGGTGTGCGCCACGCGTTGCCCGAACCGTTCTTCGTTCTCGCCACGCAAAATCCGATCGAGATGGAAGGCACGTATCCGCTGCCCGAAGCGCAACTGGATCGCTTCATGTTCAACGTGGTGATTGATTACCTGCCCGAGGACGAGGAAGTCGAAGTGGTGAAACAAACCACCAGTGGGAAACCCGCCGCCATCGAACCGCTGTTCACCGGCGAAGACGTGCTGCGCTTCCACGACATCGTCCGCAAAGTTCCCATCGCGCAGGATTTGATTCGTTACGCCGTGCGCCTCGCCGCCGCTTCCCGACCGAAACAGCCGAACGCGCCCGACTTCGTCAACGAATGGATCAGTTGGGGCGCCGGTCTGCGCGCTGGTCAATTCCTCGTACTCGGCGCCAAAGTCCGCGCGTTGCTCCAAGGCCGCGCGCACGTGACCATTGAGGACATTCAGACGCTCGCCTATCCCACGCTGCGCCATCGCATTCTCCTCAACTACCGTGCGGAGGCAGAAGGCGTCACTGTCGAAAGTGTCATTGGCAAATTGCTTGAA
>JANYBF010000279.1 GCA_025360895.1 Verrucomicrobiota bacterium | reverse complement strand
TCGGGGCACGGCGCAGCAGACGTTCAATCTCTTGTTCGTTCGGATTCATACAATGTATGCGCTAAAAAGTGGTTTGGTTAAGCAGGAATCTTCGGCGGCCTTCTTTTGCAATGCGACCAGCGCCTGGCGCAGCCGATATTTAACCGTGCTGGTTGCGACGCCAAGAGCATCCGCTGTCTCTTGCAGCGTGAGTTCCTGGTAGTAATGCAGATGAACCGTGTCGCGGACATCGGCATCCAGGGCGTCCACCCATGCAAAAAGATGGGCGACGAGATCGGAGCGGATGACGGTTTCATCTGGTGATGGGCCACTCGAAGCGCAGGCCGACTACCATTCATCCGAGCGTGGTTCGGTTCGATGATTTGCCCGCCGCCAGTCCACATAGACGTGATGGGCGATGCCATGAATCCAGGAACTGAATGACGAACGTCCGGCGAACGTCGGTAAGGCCTGCCACACGCGGGCAAAGGTGCGTTGTGTGAGATCAGCGGCATCGGCGTCATGGGCGGCAAGCCGGCGTAAAAAGGCGTAAATCCGTTCATAGAATAATTCGATGAGTTGATTGGCTGCCGCCTTGTCCCCGCGCCGGGCGCTCTCCACCAGTTGATTGGCCTGCGATTCCATTCGTTTCACCCAGTTAGTCGTAAGCCAGGGTAAAGATGGACAAAAATTTCTTCATCATTCTTCACAAAAGCCGTGTTCACAAAATCCATCCATGGTTCAATCTCGTGATGAATCGGAATAGTGATGCCATCTCCCGTCTTTGTCCCGCCTGCGGATTGTGCTGCAACGGGGTGCTGTTTGGCGACGTGGAATTGCAGCGCGGGGATGAGGCAAAACGGCTCCAATCGTTGGGCGTGGATTTGTTTCGCAAAGGCCGCAAAACCGCCTTTTCGCAGCCGTGTTCGTGCTTCGACGGAAAAATTTGCGGTATCTACACCAACCGACCCAAACAATGCCGCGCTTTTGAGTGTGGATTGCTCAACCGCGTCAATGCTGGTAAGCTCAGCCCCGAAGCGGCGTTGAAGACCATCGCCGAAACGCGGCGGAGGGCGGATGCCGTTTTGCAGCTCGTCCGCGAACTCGGCAACACGGATGAAACCCAGCCGCTCAACCGACGTTATGCCGACATCGTCGCCCAGCCGATTGACTTGTCAGCCGATGAAGCTGACTTGGACCGGCGCGGGGAACTGATGATGGCGGTGGCTCGGCTGATGGAAACCTTGGAACGAGATTTTCGGACGTGAGAGCCGCAGTTTGCGTCCGCGACTATCGGTCCACTTCGCCTAGTACAATGTCCACGCTGCCGAGAATGATCACCACATCGGCAATCATCTGGCCCAGGCACATATCTTCGAGCACGGTCAGATTGATCAAGCTCGGTGGGCGCACGCGATAGCGATATGGATTCGGCCCGCCATCGCTGATGAGATAAAAACCCAGCTCGCCCTTCGGCGCTTCGATGCGGCCGTAAGCCTCGCCCGCCTTCGGGCGGAATCCGCGCAGCTTCGTTTTTGGGTCAATGATTGGGCCCGTGGGAATTTTTGGCAGCGCCTGTTGTAAAATCTTCACCGACTCGCGCATCTCCAGCACGCGAATCATGTAGCGATCAAAGACGTCCCCATGGTCGCCGAGCGGGACCCGGAATTGGAAACGGCCGTAGATGCCGTAATTATCCACCTTGCGAAGGTCGTAATTGATGCCCGCCGCGCGCAACATCGGCCCAGTGATGCCGGCGTTGATGGCGAGTTCGCGCGGCAACACGCCCACACCCTGTGTCCGCGCCATGAGGATTTCGTTACTGGAAAGAAAGTTTTCAAACTCATCAATGAACTTGGGAAATTCGTCCACGACCTTTTGGGCCTGGGCCAGCCAGCCGTCCGGCAAATCGCAGCGACAACCACCAAAACGCATATAATTGCACATCATCCGCGCGCCGGTGAGCGACTCGAAGAGGTCGAGAATCTTCTCCCGCTCGCGGAACGCATACATCAGCGGCGTGCCGGATGCCCCCATGTCCTGCACGAGAAAGCCGATAAGACAGGCGTGATTTTGGAGGCGCGTGAGTTCGGCGGTGATGACGCGGATGTATTCCGCCCGCTCGGGCACTTGCAACCCGGCGAGCTTTTCGACGGCGAGCGCGTAGGCCCAGTTGTTCGTAAGCGAACAGAAATAATCCAGCCGGTCGGTGTACGGCATCGAACCAAGATACGATGTGCCCTCGGCGATCTTCTCGTGATTGCGATGCAGATAACCAAACACCGGCTTGAGCTTCACGACGCGTTCACCATCCAGCACCACGTCCATGCGAAATACCCCGTGCGTGGAAGGATGATGCGGCCCCATGGCAACTTCGAGCAATTCGCCATCGCCGTCTTTGGGGAGCAACTCGAAATTCTTCGGTGTCGGCTCAGCAATGGCGCTCACGACTTGACCTCCTGTGCGCGATGCTGCTTCGCCTTCTCCAGCACGTCGTCGTGCGGTGTCGGCTCGTATTCATAATCGTCCGGCGCGACGTAATCTCTGCGCATCGGAAAATCCTTGAAGCCGTCCCACATCAGGATGCGGCGCAAGTCGGGATGACCGTCGAACACGATGCCGTAGAGATCGAAAATCTCCCGCTCCTGAAATTCGCAGCTCCGCCAGACCGGCGTGAGCGATGGTAGATGATTCTTTTCCACGCGATTCTCGGTGCGCAGGCGGAGGATGATCGGCCCGTGTTTTTTTGCCATTGAGTAGAGATGATAGACCGCTTCCAGATAGGCTGGTCGCACCGTCTTCTTCACTTCTTCGGCTTCCTTTTCCACGCCGTCCACAACCTTCTTAACCTTGATCTTCTCGGTCAATTCGGCTTCCGGCCAGTCAACACCCGTCGCATTCGAGCAATAATCCAAGTGCAACTCCGGATCGTCGCGCAGAAATTTCGCCACGGCCAAACCGTTTTCAGCAGCCACCAGCAATGAACGCTGCGCCGATGGCGAATCATTGGGAATAATCTCCAGCCTGGCGCCGGGCACAGCGGCTTCGATTTGCGCTTTGATTTGTTCGAGGGTTTCCATTTCAACGAACCAGCGCCGGCGCTTGCCAAACCGCAGGATTGCTCGAAGGTTCGAGATCGTGTTCACCAAACTTCGGCACGGTAAACTCGCTCGGCGCATCAACTTGCAAATGGCGCGGGCGGTTCACGCCGGTCAGTTGCTGGTCGGCAATTTTCTGCTGCAATGTCATGAAAGCGTGCAGCAATGCTTCCGGTCGCGGCGGGCAGCCGGGGATGTGGACGTCCACGGGGATGTAGCGGTCTATGCCCTTGAGAACATTGTAACCTTGCTTAAACGGCCCACCAGAAATCGCGCATGCGCCCATGGCGATGACGTATTTCGGTTCGGGCATCTGATTGTAAAGCCGCACGACCTGCGGCGCCATTTTCTTCGTGACCGTGCCGGCGACTATCATCAAGTCCGCCTGGCGCGGTGAGGGGCGAAACACTTCCGCGCCGAACCGGGCCAAGTCGTAGCGCGCCATGCTGGTGGCAATCATTTCAATGGCACAGCAGGCGAGTCCGAATTGCAGCGGCCACACTGAGTTCTTGCGCCCCCAATTATAGATGTCTTCAAGTGTGGTGGTGAACACACCCTGCTTCTGTAATTCGTTTTTTAGTCCTTCGTCCACAGTTAAGCTTGCAGCTGGAGTTTTAAGTTTATTGTTATCACTTCCACGTCAAGATTCCCTTCATCCACGCCCAAGCGAGTCCCGATACCAGCAGAAACAGGAAAACCAGCAGCGACAGAAACGCCCCCGCCCCCAATCCTGTGAACGCCACCGCGAAGGGCAGGAGAAAAATTGTCTCCACGTCGAAGATGAGGAAAATAATGCCGTAGAGATAGTATTCCGACTTGAACTGAATCCACGCGTCGCCCTTGGATTCCAAACCGCACTCGTAGGTGGCATTCTTGTCCTGACCTGGTTTGTTGGGTGAGAATTTCTTGGCCCACAGCCAGGCGAGCAACAGCGGCGTGGCGGCAAAGGCAACCGCCGCAATCACCATTGCCACGATAAAAAGGTAGGGGCTGTATTCGCCAGGCATACGGTCAGTTCTGTTGCGAGTCCGCGCGTTTCAATCCGACTTCATGCGCGATGTCGTCAAACTCTTGATGGCTGACTTCGTGGAGTTCTTTACCCTTGGCTTTGAGCTTTTCATTGATCTTGATGGCCTGTTCGGTCATCTGCTCGTGGGTATCCTTGGACCCACCAACGAGCGCGAAGTTTGGTCCGGTGGTGATCCGTTTGTCGCCGTCGGAATCAAGGCCGACCCCCAACAACAATCCTTTACGTTTCTTTTTTGGGCCCGCGTTCGCCATGCGGTCAGGCTAGAGCGTTGGTCTGGAACGGTCAAAGGATTTTACTCCTTCGCACCACGCATCGGGACGGTTAGTTGCTTGCCGTTGTCGCCGGGTCCGAGCTGCAAGAGAAATGGCACGGCAATGCTGGCCCATTCCTGGGCGGAAGGGTAGTTCACCGCCGAACCGCCAAAACAACTGCGGAGCATGTCGGTGTTGATGATGCCGGGGTTCAGGGCCATCGCCGCCATGCTGAAGGGTAATTCCTGGGCGAGCGACTGCGTCAAACCTTCGACCGCCCATTTCGTCGCACAGTACGGCGCGACTTCCGCTTCGGTCACTCGGCCCCAACCAGAACTGAAATTCACGATCACGCCGTGCTTACGTTTCACCATCTCCGGGGCGAAATGCCGGATCACGTTGGCCACACCTTTGAGATTGGTATCCACCACATCGGAGAATTCCCGGGCGCTGATTTCCCAGAGCCGCGCATTCGCGTTGATGATGCCAGCGTTGTTGATAAGCAGATCCGGCGCACCGTGCGAGTTCATGACGACACTGGCCCAGGTTTTGACGGCGTCGTCATCGGCGACGTTAACGGCATAAAACTCGTGTGGCGGTCCAATGGTTGAGCGGAGTTTCTCAATCGCCGGCGTGGAGCGACCACAACCCACGACGGTGTGACCGAGGCGTGTGAATTCGTCCACCATGGCCCGGCCCAAACCCCGCGTTGCGCCGGTAATTAAAATAAGTTTTTTGTTGGGCACGATTGGATTCTGTTTCACCCGCAGGGCAATGCAAAGTAGTTTTTCCGGCGGTTACTCGCGGGGCTTGAACTTTGATTCGTGGGCCAGTTTTTCCCAGAGCAACCGCTCTCCGTCGGTGATCTGAACTGGCACCGCTACATGCGCGACGACAATCAAGTCGCCATTGTCCGCTGCCCGTTGTGGCAGGCCGCGACCGCGCACGCGCAACTTCTGGCCGTTCTGCGTGCCGGGCGGAATCTTGATGTTCACGCGCCCGTCAAGCGTCGGCACGGATAGGTTCATCCCCAGCACGGCTTCCCACGGCGCGAGGGCGACTTCGTAAATCAGATTATGCTCCTCGACCTCAAAGTCGGGATGCCGCGCTAGCCGGACGCACAAGATCAAATCACCGGCCGATCCGCCGTGCGCGCCCGCTTCGCCGCGACCCGCGACCCGCAGTCGTTGCCCTTCGGCGACGCCCGGTGGAATTTTTACCTGGTACGTTTGAGATTTGACTGTGTGTCTTTCCCCGGAACAGGTGCTGCAAAGGTGCTGCCCGCGGCGGCCGGTGCCGGAACAATCATCGCAGGTGACCGCGTGCTGCACATTGACTGCGCGCTGCGAACCACGCAACGCTTCTTCAAGGGTGACCATCAAGTCGCCCTCAACATCGCGGCCACGTTCGCTCAATTCATCTTCCGCCGGCCGCCCGGTCCGACCCGCTCGACTGGCTTGGCGCGCGCCGAACATCTGCTCAAAGAAATCGCTAAAGCCCGTCCCCCCGAATTGAAATTCATAATCCGCCGTGCGTGGGCCGTTTGGGCTGCGGGGCCGACCACCACGGAAGCCGTCCCAACCCGGCGGCGGCCGAAACTCGGAACCGGATTTCCAATTCGCGCCCAGCTCGTCGTAGCGTTTGCGTTTGGCCGCATCACCGAGCACTTCGTAGGCTTCGTTGATTTCCTTGAATTTTTCCTCGGCCATTTTCTTGTCCTTCGCGACATCGGGATGGTATTCGCGTGCGAGTTTGCGAAACGCCTTTTTAATGTCGGCATCGGTGGCGGTACGCGGCACGCCGAGTTGCGCGTAGTAATCTTTATATTGAAGCGACATTTTAGTTCCGTGGCCGCGCATCGGCGGTTCACGAAAAATCATGCCCGGTGTTGGCGGTTTGTCAAAGCTACGTTGACAGGAGGGGGATGGATATTCCTTCAGCGCGGGATCAATTTGGAAACATCAAACATGCAATAGCGAACCTAGGGCATCAGATGAATGCGCTTGGGCGCGACCGATTATGCGGTATTTGAAGTGCAGCACTGCTGGCCGGTATTTGGCCGGGGTTTCAAGGATAAAAGAAAATCCGGTCGAGCCGTGGCTTCCTCGACCGGATTGTGTGAGGAGTATGGCAGATTATTTCTTCGGCTTGGTCGTCTCCACGGAAAGATACCGCGTGCTGCCGGTGCCGCCCGACTGGCTATAGACCCGGACCAAGATTCGATCACCTTTCGCCGCAGTTGCCACTTCAAATACCGCATAATCGGTCGCGCCCAAGCGCATTCATCTGA
>JANYBF010000271.1 GCA_025360895.1 Verrucomicrobiota bacterium | reverse complement strand
CAACAATACCGCCAGCGCCGCCACAATCAACCAGCGCCACAATTTTTGTCGAGCTTCCAGCTCGGCATTGTGTAACGTCTCCTGCTTGGCGGCTTGCAGCGCGGGTGTCGCCTCGACGGATTTCATGGGCAAGCCGAGACGTTCGAGTTCGTCCACGGGCATCGGCGCGGTCTTGCTTTCGGCCGCGTCGAGATTCACGGCGAACTTCACGGGGGCTGACGCAGCGAGAACTTCGTAGATGCCGGGCTGGTCGGTTTGTGTAAAACGAGTTTCGCCCGTAGCGAGTTGGGCGAGTGAGCCGTCCGGTTTGCGAACTGTGTAGCCGACGACGTGACGAGGCGGATTCCCCGACGCACCCAACGTGTCCGCCTCCTCACGTCGGCGGCTACCGGCGGATGAAAGATCAACCGTGTCGCCGACGCGGAATTGCGCGAGTTGCGCGCTGATACCGCCCGCCTGATCGAGCAGCGAATACAGCAGCGGCACAAATTTCGACGACAGCGCCAACTGACTGTCCGTCGGACGCCACGAGAAGGTGAAGACAAAAATGCGCCCGCGCCCGGCGGGAACTTCCAGGATGGCTGGGTCGTTGTCGTCGAAGCGGGCGAGGATGCGGGCGCCCGGCAGTTGGTCGGCCAGCAGCTTGCGATGTTTCCAGAAACGAATCTTGGTGAAGTCGCCAAAGCGAGGATCGGAGAACGGCGTGAACAACGGATGCGTGAAATCCATCTGACCAAACATGGCGTAGTTGGCAACGGATGCCTCAGTGGCGTTGACTGCGGATGCGCCGGTCAACTGGCCGAGGGTTTTGGTTGTTTGAGGGTCGTTCATAACAAGCAGGGCGGTGCCGCCGTTGGTGAGGAATTGACGAACTTCGCTGCTGCGTTCTTCGGATAAAGCGCTGGTGATGATGGCGAGTTTGTAGCCGACGACGTGAGGAGGCGGATTGGTTGGCGACGGACTCCGCCTCCTTACCTCGTCGGCTACGAGACGCACCGCTTGGCGGCGCGTGTCTTGGAAGGCGCGCTTCAGGTAATAAAGCAATTGCGCCGGATCGGTTTCGGCATCATTACCCATAAATAGCACGTTAATTTCCTCGGCCTTTGGCTGAACAACGTAAGCCGTATTGTCGAAGTCGTCATCATCTCCGCTCAGTGTGATTCGTTCAGCGATGGTGTTGGTCGGAAGCTTCGGTGCGGGCACGATGCGGCTCTGGCCGGGCGGCACATAGGCATCGAGTGAATCGCCGCCCGCAACTCCCGCCCAACGAAGCTGAAACTGCTCGCGTTTGGCATCGGCGGAATTGTTGACGCGGATGCGCACGGGGGCATCAGCGGTGGTTCGGGCGGAGTCGTCCGCGTCCATGACCAATTGCAAGCCGGCATTGGTCGGGCGCTTGGCTTTGACCGGCTCAACGACAACTTCAAGCCCGCGCGGCCACTCGTGGCCCTGCAAACCATCGAGTCGGCTACCTTCCTGCATATCGGTGATGAGCACGATACGACGCGGGCCGGTATGTTGTTCGCGCTTCTCAGCGTCTTCGATGGTTTCAGCGGCAGCGATGAGCGCATTGCCGAGATGCGTCGAGCGCCAGGTCGGTTTGCTTTCCGCGAGCCGTTGAGCGGCGAGGGTGACGCGGTCGGAGATGTTCATCGCGGCCCATTGCTCGAAGTTGACAAGGGTGTGGACTTGATCGTCGAAAGTCATAATCGCGACCTGATCGGCAGCAATGGTCTTCTTCAACGCGGCCTCAGCTTTGTCCATGGCATCGGCCCAGACGCCCTCGCGTTTCATGCTGGCGCTGGTGTCAACGAGGATGACGACTTGCGCGCTGGCGGTGTTGGTGGGAGTTGCGGCCATCGGCTTCTGGAGAAACGGGCGCGCGAAGCCCAACGCCAAAATACCGATCGCGAGGCAGCGGAGCAGAAGGAGGGAAATGTGTTCAAGCCGGTTGCGCCGCGTCATGCGCGGCGGCGTAGGCTTGAGGAACATCAGTGAACTGAACACTAATTTTTCGCGCGATGACCGACGAACAAGGTGAAACAGCACCGGCAACGCAATCGCGAGTCCGCCGAGCAGAAAGAGTGGCGTGAGGAAACTCATGGTTTAGTTTTCAGGTAGCAGTTCTCGCGCTGCGAGAACTCCGTCCGCGTAGCAGCGGACGGAACAAGCTGCCGGGTGCGCCCAATCGGCAAAGATGTTGCGCCGCTGCACGCGGCGCTACCGCTCGCAGCGCGAGCAGTTCTACCATTCGACTGGAGAGGAATCTTCATTGTCCGTTCCTCGATTGGGAGAAACGATTGGTGGACTTGCCCCGCTGAATTCGCTCGCGCATGAAATCAAACATCGCCAGTT
>JANYBF010000250.1 GCA_025360895.1 Verrucomicrobiota bacterium | reverse complement strand
CCGGAGATAATGATTTCGATTTGGTCCTCGATACGGATGGGAACCTCTGGGGGCTTGGCCGCATCCCTCCGGCGCTGAGCGGTGAAGGATATGACATGCGCTATTTTCCCGAACCGAGGCGACTTGGCGGCGCGAACTGGTTGTCGGTCAGTTGCAACTGGCAAGCGTTGGTTGGGCTGAAGACGGATGGCAACCTTTGGCTCCAACGGGGAGATGATTTTTACAACGAACCGTTCCCAAGGCTGGCCCAACTCGGCAAGCGCACCGATTGGATCGCCGTGAAGTCGGACTGGGAAACGGACCTGGCGCTCGCTAAAGACGGCACGCTCTGCCGTATTGGAGATTCGTCATCAAGTCGAGAGATTAGACTGCTCGCGCCCACCCGCCGCGTTACATGGAGTGTCAATGTGCTGGAGCCGCCGAAGTGAACCAGAACCGATTTTACCATTGGTAGCCGCCGAGGTAACGAGGCGGATGGTTTCAATGATTCCAAAGGGTTCCGCCTCCTCACGTCGGCGGCTACGTGCGGTTTGGAATTTTGAAACTGTTTATGCGCCTCACCACGCCCGCTCGATGCTCCGCCGTTGCCAGAGGAACTCGAACATGTTGCCTTCATGCGGCTGATCCCAGGAAATCTTCATCGTCGAAACGGGACCGATGTTCAATCGCTCGATGTGCGGATACGCCATCACTTGCTCGATGAAAGCCGCGTCCTTCGTGATGACCGAAGCCGCGAGCGTGTAGCCGATTTGCTTGAGCATGTCAGCTTGCGGCACTTGCACGACACTGGCGAAGGGACAAAGAAATTCACGGTTTGCTAGCGGATGCGCGAACGAGTCGCACCGCACAATCGTCGGGCGGACGAAAACGCCGCCGTCGAAAGTCACCTTGCGTGAGCCGTTGCGATACTGCGCCGTCACGTCGGTGGCTCCGGGAGTTTTCAGTCCCTCCTCAATCGCGCCATCAATGAAGTCCGCCATCTTGGGATTCGCAAAGCCGGAGAGACGGGCGTTGGGATCGTCCGCCCTGGCGGGCTGGATTGGCCCAAGCTTCTGCGCCAGCGCGTCGGCGATTTCGGCGGCATACTTCGGTACAACCACGGCCGAGGCGTTGATGCACGAGCGCCCGCCATTGTCCGAAATACTCGCGGCCATGACGTCCACGTAATCGCGCCAGTGCTCGATGCAATCTTCGCCAATGAGAAACTTGCTCCAGCCCGGCCCGTGAACCTGGATGGCGGGATTGTTCGCATATTGTTGCGTGGTGGATTTGTCGCCGAAGATCAGCGCGCGGCCGCAGGTCTTCAAGATCTCCGCTGCCCCTTCGTGATCGGTCGGATAAAATCCAAATGCCTCCGCCGGCGCGCCCGCCGCGATGAACGCCTGGATCAGCCGGTAGGGCGTCCACGGTTCTTCCTTGCCCGGCTTGATGATGACAGGGGTCTTGAGCGCAATGGCCGGCAGCCAGAGCGAATTCACCGCCGGCGAATTGCTCGGCATCACCAGTCCCAGCGCCGGGGTCGTTGGGAAATAACTCAGCCGCGTGCCGAACTGTTCGCCGCTGCCGTTGTCGAGAATCGAAAAATCGAGTCCGCGCGACAGTCCGTTGAGCACGGTTTTCATGTTGGTGAGCGCGAGATGAATTTTCTCCATGTTGCGCCGGACCATCACATAAGGCAGCCCGCTCGTGCTGTTCAACGTTTCGATATATTGCTGCGGGGATTGGGTGTGCCCCTTGTCCCCAAGCGGCAACGTGCCGTTGAGAAACCCCTCGCCCGTCTTCGCGCAAATCTCGATGAGTTGGGCGACGGAAAACTTCTTGAGCGCGGCCTGGCCTTCCGCCCCGCGCGCCAGGTCTTTGCGCACGATACCGGCATTGACCTGGCTGACGATGGCTTTGACTTCGCCGGTGCGGAAGTCTTTGACTTCAACGGTGTCGAGGCTCTCGTAGGCTCGGCCGCGCCGCAGCGCGGGGATATGTGGGATGCTGCTCATTTCGTTAGGACAATTATAGCGGGTTTGGCCTCGCACGCGAGGGACAATTCATGAGTAAAGCCAACCAGAGTGATGCGGGACAAGCTCCGTGGTAATTTTCCGTGTCCGCGCTTGCTTTATCGGGCGACTTGCCGAAACTTGCTTGACTGCCAATAACCGTAGTAATCGCCCGACAAACAATTACCGGGGCAGCGAAAGACCTGACATGAAAAAGTCAATTTCGACACGAAAACGGGGGTGGACTCTGAGAAAAACAATCCGGCCGGGACAAATCGCATTTACGCTGATCGAGTTGCTGGTGGTCATCGCCATCAT
The DNA here is from genome assembly GCA_025360895.1 of Verrucomicrobiota bacterium. Taxonomy (GTDB): domain Bacteria; phylum Verrucomicrobiota; class Verrucomicrobiia; order Limisphaerales; family JADLHS01; genus JADLHS01. The sequence continues at coordinate 167 of JANYBF010000250.1, read as the reverse complement.
CGCCATTCTCGCCGCCATGTTGTTGCCGGCGCTGTCCAAGGCGAAGGTCAAAGCGCAGGCCATCCAATGCGTGAACAACCTCCGCCAACTCCAAATGGTCTGGTTTATGTACTCAGGAGATAACAACGACAAACTAGTCTCCACTGGGGGGCAAGCCGTGCTCGCGC
>JANYBF010000237.1 GCA_025360895.1 Verrucomicrobiota bacterium | reverse complement strand
TCGCGAGCAGCACGATGGAAAAAATCGCGACGGACAAAAGCATTTCGATGAGAGTGAAGGCCACGGGCTGAATCTTAATCTCAATCGTGCTCTTCTTCTTAATCTCCCCACCGCGCCGCGTGGAAACTTCCAACCCCCAATCCTCAACCCCAAACGGCGCCGCGGCGCCGCGCCTACCTGCGCTGGCTGCTCGCGGTTCGAGGTTGGATGTTCGACGTTGTTTCATTTCCAATTGATCGTCTGCCTTACTGCGAACGCACCAGAGTGCTCATCGGCACGGTGTAATCCTGTCCCTGCACCGGGAACGTTACTTCCACCGACAACAACTGCATCGCGGCTTCCGTCCACGCTTCGGTGCGCAGCGTCCAGCGATACTCGCGCTCGGCCTCCAGCACCGTGCCGCTCTGCACGGCCTGGTTCCAATTCGTGGTGACGATGCATTCATTCAACAACCGCTCGGCCACGCGGGCCGCCTCGCGTTTGCGCTCGGCCACCGAGCCCGCGCGGCTGGCAATTTGCAGCCCGTGCATGGCCACCGGAATCACAATGGCCATGAACACCAGCGCCGCCAAAACCTCGGCGAGCGTGAAGGCGTCAACGCCTCGACGTGGCGCGCTGGCGCTGGTCGTCTTGATTGTGAATTTCATAGTTTAAGCGGCTGCGGGCCAGCGCCAGCCAGAGCGAGGCCCCTTCACGATCCAGCAGCCGCACCGTTTCCAGACTGCTTTCGTCGATGCCACCATCCGGTTGAAAACGAATCTGCGGCAACCCGCCGCGTTTGCCGGTCGTCGCCAGGTTTCCCAAAAGCGGGTTGCTCGTGACCGCCGGGCCGACTTCGACATTCACACTGCCATCCAGCGTGTATTCCACCGCTTTCGTATCTTTGTCGGTGTAACTGGAATCTTCTTCCAGTCCATAGGTGCGTTGGATCGGGTCCACCCATAAAATCACCGGCACCCCACCGGACGCGGCACGACTCTGGCCCTGTCGGGTAAGCGACAACAGCCGCCGCGCCTCGGAATCCAGCGCCCGCCCGCGAAAAAATCCGGCCAGCGACGGCGCGGCGAACGAGATCACGACGACGAGCAACGTCATCACCATGATCAACTCTATAAGTGTGAAGGCGCGGCGCGCCTCACTTCTTGTTTTGCCAGTTGGTAATGTCATCGTCACTTCCGGGTTTGCCGTCCGGTCCGGCGGAACTCAGGTCATACGAACTGCCGTTACGGCGGCCCGGGCACTCGTAGATGTAATCGTTGTTCCACGGGTCTTTCGGCACGTCCTTGAGATACGGGCCGCGCCAGTTTTGGGCGTCCCGCGGTGCTTGCACGAGATCGCTCAAGCCGTTTTTGCCTTTCGGGTAATAGCCGTTGTCCACCTCGAACGCATCCAGCGCCGTGCCGAACGAGGAGATCTGCGTCTGGGCGGCCGTGAGCCGCGCCTGTTCCGTACGTCCGGCGAACTTTGGCACCACGATGGCCGCCAGAATGCCGAGGATCACCAGGACCAACAGGAGTTCGATGAGGGTGAACGCGTTTTGACGCGGTGGCTGACCTTGATTGGCGCTGGCTGATTTCAGTTTCATAGATCGGGTTGGCTTTGGTTATTTGATGTGTTCTTGCAGCGTAAAGATCGGGAGGACCATGCCGATGAAAATGGTGCCGATGAACCCGGCAATAAAAAAGAGCATCAGCGGTTCGGCAAAGGCCACGGCGGTTTTCAACTGCCGATCCAGGTCGCCCTCGGTCACGTTGGCGATACGGACGAGTTCCTGATCGAGCCGCCCGCTTTCCTCGGCCACGGCAATCATCTCCAGAACCGAGCCGGGAAACAACCCGCGACAATTGGCGAGGCTCTGCCCGAGCTGGCCGCCTGCCGATACCTGGTCAATGGATTGCGCAACCGCATCCACGAGAATCTGGTTGCCGATGGATTTGCGGGCCACGTTCAGGGCCTGCACGAGCGGCACGCTGGCACCGAGCAAGGTACCCAGCATCCGGCAAAAGCGCGCCATCGCGAATTGCGCCACCAGCGGGCCGACGACGGGCGAGCGTAAAATCAAACCCTCCCACGCCCGTCGGCCGGCCTCCGAAGTGAACCAGTTGCGTAGTAATAGCCCAACCACCGCCAGCCCAACGACCAGAAACAATCCGTACGACCGGACCAAATGACTGATGCCGACGATAATTTGCGTCAACACCGGCAAGGCCGCGCCGGAGGCGGAAAAGATCAGTTGAAACCTGGGAATAAAAAATGTCAGCAAGAACACCACGACGGCGAGCGCAAGGACCAACAAAATGGTCGGGTACAGCATCGCGGTAATCACTTTCGAACGCAGGTCCTTTTCGCGGGCTTGAAAATCGGCAATCTGCGCGAGCCCCAGATCCAGAAACCCGCCGGTTTCACCGGCCTGCACCATGGCGACATAAACGCGCGGAAAAGTTTCCGGCGATTTTGCCATCGCGTCGGCCAGCGAGATGCCGTCAATGACAAGGCCATGAATCTCCTTCCACTTCGCGGCGGCAGCAGGGGTGGAAGCTTCCTTGTGTAGAATCGTCAGCGCCCGGCTCAGCGGCACGCCCGCTGCCAGCAAACTGGAAAGCAGGCGGGTGAAATTTTCCAGCGCGCGCGCGGAAATTTTTTCCGAACCC
>JANYBF010000209.1 GCA_025360895.1 Verrucomicrobiota bacterium | reverse complement strand
TGGCCCAAAACGACATCAAACGCATTTTGGCTTATTCCACCGTTTCGCAACTTGGCTTCATGATGGTGGGTCTTGGTGTGGGCGGTGTGGCGGTGGGCATGTTCCATCTGATCACGCACGCTTTTTTCAAAGCGCTCTTGTTCATGGGCGCGGGCTCAGTCATTCATGGCTGCCACGAGGAGCAAGACATCCGAAAGCTGGGCGGCATCCGAAATTACATGCCGGTGACGTTTTTGACCTACGCGGTCGGCATGATGGCGTTGGCTGGGTTTCCATTGTTTTTCTCCGGATTTTGGAGCAAAGACGCCATTATCCACGCGGCCTACGGCTGGCCGGTTTCACATATTCCATTTTATCTGGGCGTGGCCGGGGCGTTTCTTACGGCATTTTACATGACGCGTCAGATGGCCCTGGTCTTTTGGGGTGACTATCGCGGCCAGGCAGTGCTGCCGACGCCGCAATCGAAGTTGCCGCATTTGGTCGCTTTGAAAAGCGACATCGAGCCGCACGAGAGCCCGCGCTCCATGATCGTGCCGTTGATCATTCTCGCGGCTTGCGCGGTAGGTTTCAGCGTCATCGGTACGCCGGCGTGGCCGTGGTTTCAATCTTTCCTCGGCGACCAGCATGGCGAAGGATTTACATACGAAGTCATCAAACTTATGGTGGTTTCGACATTGGTGGTTTTCGCGGGCGCGGGCGTCGGCTTGTGGCTCTATGGTCGCAAGCAAAGACAGAAAGCGGATGAGCCCGATGTTTTAGAGAAACTGCCCTTGGGGATGCACACTTGGTTCGCGCGGAAGTATGGCATTGACGAGCTTTACGAAATGACCGTCATCCGCTTCAACGCCTGGTTTGCCCGGGCGTGCGCGTTCCTTGATGAATGGCTCTGGGGTGGCGTGGTGTTGTGCGTCTCGTATCTCACGCTCGGTCTGGCCTGGCTGAACCGAGCCTTCGACGAATTGGTGATCAATCTTGGTTTCGACCAGGGCTGTGAGCGCGTGTCCCTTGGCGGCAAGCTCATGTCCCGGTTGCAGGATGGCCGGGTGCAGAATTATCTGCGCGTCATCGGGGTGGCGCTCGTGGTGCTGGTTCTGTTCCTGATCTGGGGAGGTGGCCGGTGATCGCGAATATTCAAACCCCCACCTGCGGTTGGATGCGCGGTTATAGCTCCGCTAGGAGCGGCCTGTTTGTAGAATCCACCGCCACCAGACGAACAAGCCCCATAGGGGCGGCATATTCCGCACTCCGTTCAAAACTGATGCCGCCCCTACGGGGCTTGGGATTCATTGCGCCTGACTTGGCCACCAACATGTCACTCCTAGCGGAGTTTGGGTTTGTCACGGAACACGAGGTGACAACGTGACCGACCACATCCTCACGCTCCTCACGCTGCTCCCGTTGATTGGGGGAATCATCGTCGTCGGAGTTAAGGACAAACAACTCGCGCGGCGGTTTGCGCTCGGCTTCAGCTTTCTATCCCTCGCCCTGACGCACGCACTGTGGAAATCTTTCGATGCGGCGAATGGCGGGCTGCAGTTTGTTGAGCGGGCGGACTGGATCCCGTCGCTGGGGGTGCAGTATTTCGTCGGCGTGGACGGGCTGGGTCTGCTGATGGTGCTGCTTACGGCCATCGTGGTGCCGATGGCGCTGCTCGTGTCGGGCCGGGTAAGCGAGCGCGTGCAACTTTACCACGGGCTCGTGCTCTTCCTGCAAGCCGGCTTGTTCGGCACCTTCACGGCGCTGAATTTTTTCCATTGGTTCATGTTCTGGGAGTTGAGCCTGATTCCGGCCTTCTTTCTCGTGCGGCTCTGGGGTGGACCGCAACGCGCTCCCGCCGCGACGCAATTCTTCATCTACACCATGGTCGGCAGCGTGGCGATGTTGCTGGCATTTCTCGCCATTTTCCTCGCGACCAGCAAGCCGGGGGTGGCGGGCGTTTTTGATTTCATCGAGCTGGGCAAGCTGGCGGCGCGCGGTGAATTGAATCCGGCACTCGTCAGCAAACTGGGTTGGTTTGATCTCACGGGGAGGCAACTCGCCACGGTGATCTTCGGCGGCGTGTTGCTGGGCTTCGCCGTGAAAGTGCCGTTGATGCCATTCCACACCTGGTTGCCGGCCACGTATGCCGAAGCGCCGTCGCCGGTGACGATGCTGCTCACGGGCGTGATGTCGAAGATGGGGGTGTATGGTTTCCTGCGCATCTTGCTGCCAATTTTTCCGGAGCAAATCCAGTGGCTGCGGACCCCGTTGCTGGGGCTGGCGGTCGTGACGATTGTGTTTTCGGCCTGCGCGGCGTTTGCGCAGCGCGACCTCAAACGCATGCTCGCTTACTCATCCATCAACCACCTTGGCTATTGCCTGCTGGGCGTGTTCGCGGTGGCTACGGCGGGCGTCAATGTCGTCGCGCCAGCCGTGGAAAAGGCCGCCGCCCTCAATGGCGTGCTCTTGCAGATGTTCAATCACGGTCTCACGGCCGCGACGCTGTTCATGTTCATGGGTTTCCTCGAACAGCGCAGCGGTGGCTTGCGCGGGTTGCATGACTTCGGCGGGCTGCGCAAAATCGCGCCGGTGTTTTGCGGGTTGATGGGCATCGCGTTGTTCTCGTCGCTGGGATTGCCGGGGCTGAACGGATTCGTGGGCGAATTCCTGATCTTCAAAGGCGTCTTCCCGCTCGCGCCGTGGGCCGCTTCGCTCTCAGTGATCGGGATTCTGGTTACGGCGATCTTCATCCTCACGATTCTGCAGCGCGTCTTCAACGGCCCGCTGAACGAGAAGTGGTCGAAGTTCCCGGACCTGACGCCGGGCGAGATCGGGCTGTTGCTGATTCCGATCGCACTGATGTTCGTGCTGGGGCTGTATCCGCGCCTGGTGCTGGATGTGATTAACCCAACCGCGGTGCAGATGGTGGAGCAACTGAAGTTTTGATGGCCCATGCTAGAATTATACCCATATTTGCAAGCAATCCAACAAATGGAAACTCAGTTCGAGTTTCTGAGGTGCGCGCTTGAGGGCTTGTCGGAGAAGCGAACCAATGATTTTTTCGCAACCAAGCATAAGTTGGAAATCTCCGATTTCAGGTCGCGCATTGAAAAGCTATCTGCGATGGGACTGGATAAGAGCGCGCTTGATCTAACATTGCAACACACAGAGAAAACTCTGAAGAAAAAGTGGGGAGGAGAGAAGCGCGAGTTGTATCGAAAGCAATTCGTCCCGGACGATCTCAATAAAAGCGAATTGTTACTGCTGGTTGCCTTGTTTGAGGGTTTTCTGAAGGATGCGTACCGAGCCTTGGTTTATGCAGAGCCACGTCGGGCGTTTGCCAGTTCAGGTAAGCAAGCGAGTCTTAAAGAGATGTTCGTTGACAACGTGGAAGAATGGAGAAAGAGCAAATTCTTTCAGGAGATTGCCGACGATGAGGTTGATCGGTTCGACCACTTATCATTCAAGGATCGTATTGTCGCGCTAACCAAGCGTTATGAATTCAAGTTTGAAGAGAAGGAAGTCAAAGTTGCCCACGAATTGATCGAACGCCGGCACAAGATTTCTCACTGTTGGACTGATCGAGATGAGGTTAAGCACGTAAGCCCACAAGATCTTGGCGATGCGAGGCGGGTTTTTAACTCGATCCCTTTGAGGCTTGCTCGACAAGCTTCAGGCAAATATCCGAAACACTTTAAGAACTGAGAATGTTAGCCTGGACCATATACATTTCGTTTTTGGGAGTCTTGATGCTGATGCTCCTGCCGAAGGGCAATGCGTCGGCGGCGCGCAAGGTGGCCATGATTTCCGCGTTGGCAGGATTGCTCGTCGCGTTGGCGGGTTTCTTTCAATTCAAGGCGGGTGAGATTGTCACGGTTGCCAAACTGCCGTGGGTTCCCTCCCTCGGCATCGAATATCATCTCGCCGCGGACGGCATCAGTCTGACACTCGTGTTGCTTACCGGACTGGCTGCGGTGGGTGGAATTCTTTTCTCCTGGAACATCGAGCATCGGGCGAAGGAGTTTTTCGCGTTTTACCTCGCGCTCATCGGCGGGGTGTATGGCGTGTTTCTCAGTTTTGATTTGTTCCTGCTCTTCGTGTTTTACGAAATCGCCATCATCCCGAAGTATTTCATCATCGCCATCTGGGGTTCGACGCGGCGCGAATACGGTGCAATGAAACTGGCGCTCTACTCGTTTGTCGGCAGCGCGATGGTGTTGGTCGGATTGATAGCGGCGTATGTGGTATCCGGCGGGCATACGTTCAACGTGCTGGAACTGGCGAAGTATCCATTCCCGCACGACTTCCAGATGTGGGCGTTTCCGTTGGTGTTTGCGGGCTTCGCGATTCTAGCCGGCATGTGGCCGTTTCACACTTGGGCGCCGACCGGTCATGTGGCCGCGCCGACCGCCGCCTCGATGTTGCTCGCCGGCGTGGTGATGAAGCTTGGCGCTTACGGCTGTTTGCGTGTGGCCATGACGTTGTTCCCGGAAGGACTTGAAGCGTGGAAGACGTGGGTCGCTGTGCTGGCAGTGATCGGAATTGTCTATGGCGCGCTGGTGGCGCTGGTGCAAAAGGATTTCAAGTTTGTCATCGGCTATTCGAGCGTGAGCCACATGGGTTTCGTCCTGCTCGGCCTGGTGACGTTGAACGCGATTGGCTTGAG
>JANYBF010000163.1 GCA_025360895.1 Verrucomicrobiota bacterium | reverse complement strand
AAGACGGACGGCAAACTCGTTGCGCCCGTGGCCGATTGGGAAACGAAACGCATGTGGGTGGATCATGCGTATCGCGAGTTCGAGAAAATTGGGTACACCGTCACCAGCGGCACCACCGTCGTGCGCGATCCGGCCAAGGTGAAGTTCATCTACCGCGAAGGCTTGTTCAATGGCGCGGATATTCTATCCATTGGCGTGGCAAGCTTCGGTCATCTCAACGGCATGCATTATCAGAATCACCACGAATTCCAGCCGTATGTGGACGCGGTGAATGCGGGCAAGCTGCCGGTTTATCGGGCGCTCACCCCGTCGGCGGAGGAATGTTACATCCGTGAATTCATGCTGGGCCTGAAGCTGGGCAGCGTAAGTGCGGAGCATTACACGAAGAAATTTGGCGCTGACCCCCGCGTCCAATTCGCCGCGCCGCTCGCCACGCTAAAGGAGTGGGGCTTCCTCACGAATGGCGGCGATCGCATCGGTGTCACGCGCGAAGGATTGCTCCAGATTGACCGCCTATTGCACGAGTTTTTCAAACCGGAACACAAGACGGGACGCTATGCCTGACGCCTTCACCTTTCCGCTCTCGGAATTCTACGCGCACGCCAAACTGCCGCTGCCTCGCATCGAAATGATCGCGGGCGATGCTGTGCCCGAGCCCTACAAGTCGTTGCTCGTTCACCACAACGACATGACGCCGACGTTGGAAGCCTTTCACAAGTCCAGCCTGCACCTTGAAATTGTGAGCCGCGAGCGCCGTGGGGATTTTTATTTCCGCGAAGTTGTACTCCGGCTGAATCGCGACGAACGACCTGTGGAATTCGGCGCCAACAAACTTTATGTCGGGCGTTTTCCCGAAGAGGCGCGGGAATTGATCCTGGCCGAGGAAGTCCCACTGGGACGTATCCTGGCCGACTGTGGCGTGAAACATCGTACTGAAACCAAGGCATTCCTGCGGGTGGAATCCGATCCCGTGATCGCCGAGAAGTTTGAACTCGCCGCGCCAACCGTGCTTTATGGTCGCAAGGCCGTGATCTCCGATCTGCAAGGCCGACCGCTTTCGGAAGTGGTTGAAATCCTGCCGCCCTAAGTTTCGCTCCTAATCGTAATCTGACCGGTCGGCCTCAGATTAAGATCATGCGAGAGGGTAAGATTACGCCACGCGCGTAATTCCGATTGGAAGCCGCGCGCAGCCTCTGTTAGCTTCCGCGCAGCAAACAATTTGAAACGAGAGGAACGCACATGTCACAGGCCGTCATGGATCCCGGCGAAGTCCGGCGCTTCGCGGAAGAACTCAAGCGGTTCAACGCCGAACTGCAAAACCGCATGTCGCTGCTGCAAGCGCGCTTCTCCGCGTTGGGCGATACCTGGCAGGATCAGGAGCACGCCAAGTTTTCCGAGGAGTTCCGTGACACCATGAAGGTGTTGAAGAAGTTTATCGAGAGCTCCAATCAACATACGCCCTTCCTCCTCCGGAAAGCCCAGCGCATCGAGGAATACCTGGATCAACATTGAACCATGCCCGACCGCGCCAAGGTTACGTCGTTGGAAGCCATTGAAGACTTCCGGGCGAAACTCATCATCTACCGTGAACGGGCTGGCCGAGTCCTGGATGAAGTGAGCGACGACGTGGTGCGTACCCGACTCTGGCTGCAATCCGAACGTCCCGCCCATTGGCAAAATCAAATCCGCCGCCTCACCCACGAACTCGAGCGGCGCCAGCAGGAGCTGTTCAGCGCCCAACTCTCCAACCTGAGCGACTCCTCATATGTTCAGCAGATCGCGGTTCAGAAGGCCCGCCGGGCCATTCGTGACGCCGAGGAAAAAATCAAAACGACGAAGCAATGGCATCGGCAGTATGATCAGCGCGTGGAACCGCTGGGCCGACAGGTGGAGAAACTTCGACATACGCTGAGTCACGATCTCGGCCAGGCAGTGGCATGGTTGAACGAAATGACAAAAACACTCAGCGAGTACGCCGAGTTATCGCCCGGCACGACTTCAGCAACTCCGGCGCCGGCGTCCGCCGAAAGCGTTCCGGAAAATTCGCCGTCGCCGGAAGGAACCGCCGACACATGAGCGCCAGTCAAAATCGCCTGGTGGGCCTGACAAAAGCACTGGCCGCCGAATGGGCCAATACGAAACAATCCTGGAGCGACGCCAAGAGCCGGGAGTTCGAGCATCGTTTTCTCGGCGAACTTTTTACCGGCGTCAACCAGGCCGTCACCAACATTGAATCCCTTGAACGCATCCTCAACAAAATCCGCGCCGATTGCGAATAGGCTTCCAAGCACGTCCGAGACTTTGGCCCTGCTCGAACGCCTGCGCCAGAGCGTTGGCGACGCCGTCCGGCGGGCCGGCGAGCTGGAGCGGGATTTCAACACCCGCTCGCATAAGCTGCGCACCCAGTTTGAATCGGCCCGGGCCAGTGAGCGAACGCGCGGGGCGGTGGAAGTCGAAGCGGCAAATGCGAACGTGACGGCAAACCGAGAACGGGTCGAAGCTTCCTTCGCCGTCCGCAAGACGCGCATCGCCCGGGCCTCGGAGAGCGCCCGGAAGCAGCGGCTGACGGAAATTGAAGGGGAAGAGAGTAAACACACGCTGGAAAATCAGGACGGACTTTTTGCGGCGAAACAAGCTTACGAGGCGGACACACAGAAGAATCAGACCAGCCATGCGTCGTTCACCAACCAGCTTGCCAACGAGGCCGCCGCGCTCGACCAGCTTGCCAACCGTGCGGGCGCCACGCTGGCCGGTTACCCTTCCCTTGCGCGCCTAGTCGCAGGCCCCCCCAACTCGCCTCCCCTCGACCCATCGCTCTCCGAGAATCAACTCTTGGAACAACTGCGCGCAAATCGCGATCAGGCCGGCACCGCCCTGACGCGTTGCAATGCACTTGTGCTGCCGCTCTTTTTCCGGTTCTTCCGGCTCTGGCTTTGCCTTCCTTTGGTTTTGGTAGTGGCGTTTATTTTCGTGCCTGAGCTTCGTCGTTTTGATTTTCAATCCGTGCCTGTGAATGTCTGGTTCATAGTGGGTGCGAGTCTGGCGGGGATCTGGAGTCTCCACTTTCTCGGCAAGCGCCTTGCCGCCCCCCATGCAGAAGCCGCCGCGATTGCCCTGCATTCCGCCCGTCACCTCGCCGAGGTTTGCGCCCAGAAAGCGGAGGCGAATTTCCAGGCCGAAATGGCGCGCCTCAAAGCCGTCCACGCCAGCACGACCCAAAAACTCAATGACCACTGGAAGCAGGTGCGGAGCGAAGCCCAGATCTTGCGCAGCGGCTGGACCGATCGCCTTACGGATCAAGCGCGCAAACTGGTGCTCGCGAACGAGGAACGTCGGCGGTTATGGCTTAAACTGATCAACGAGCAACAGGATGAACTGACGGCCCGCCGCCAGGACCAGACCAAAACCACGGTGGATCAACTCGAAACTGCTTGCACCGAAGGCCTCACCCGGCTCAACGCCGCGCGGGACACCGGACGCAAAGCCATCGAAACCGAATGGCAGAATGTGGTGCTGCCCTTGTACGTCACGTTGCAAAGCGCAGGTGCGATCGCGGAAAAGCTTTTCCCACCGTGGCGCGCGGAGTTGTGGCGCAATTTCCGGTTGCCGGATGACTTCGCCCATGGTGCCAAGTTCGCGGAGCTATCCGTGGATTTTGAAAAACTCAGCGAGGTTTCGCTGGCGGGCCAGGGATTCACCCTGCCGGGATCAACTTCGTTCAGTACGCCGCTGTCGTTGCGGGTGCCAGGGACGGCGTCGGTTTTGTTTGAGACCAAAAGCTCCGGGCACGAGCAAATCATCGGCGCGTTGAACAATCTCATTTTGCGCCTGCTCACCAGTGCGCCGCCGGGCCGGCTGGCCTTCACGATTTTCGATCCGGTCGGCCTCGGCCAGAATTTCGCCGGCATCATGCACCTTGCCGACTTCGAAGAGCGCCTTATCAACAGTCGCATCTGGACGCAGACCGCGCAGTTCGAGCAGCGGTTGGCTGATCTCAACGAGCACATCGAAAAGGTCACGCAGATGTATCTGCGCAACGAATACGAAACGCTCGCGGAATACAACGCGCAGGCCGGGCGCATGGCGGAGAAATATCAATTCCTCGTCATCGCGGATTTCCCGTCGAACTTCAGCGAAGTGGCGGTGAAACGACTCCAAAGCATCGCGGCCAGCGGCCCGCGCTGCGGTGTGCATCTGCTCATCCATTGGGATCAACGCAAAACCGCGCCCGTGGAGTTTGTGCCGGAAGAGCTGCGCAAAAGCTGTATCTGCATCGTGCCCAAAGGTGATGGCTTCGCCTTGGCGAATGCGAATTGGGAGGGAACAAAACTCACGCTCGATGCGCCGCCGGACGCGGAACTCGCCACGCAATTGCTCCAGCAAATCGGCAAGGACAGCACGGATTCCTATCGCGTGGAAATGCCGTTCGCCGAAGTCGCACCGGACGACAGCGCAATCTGGACCCGCGAAACGACGAATGAACTGCGCGTGGCGGTGGGTCGCACGGGCGCCACGAAGCTGCAATACCTCGCGCTTGGTCAGGGCACGCGGCAGCATGGATTGATCGCAGGCAAAACCGGCTCCGGCAAGTCCACGCTGTTTCACGTCGTGATCACCAACCTCGCGCTCTGGTGCAGCCCGGAGCAGGTGGAGTTTTACCTCGTGGACTTCAAGAAGGGCGTCGAGTTCAAATGCTACGCCACCCACAAACTGCCGCACGCACGGGTCATCGCCATCGAGAGCGATCGTGAGTTCGGCCTGAGCGTGTTGCAGCGCGTGGACGACGAACTCAAGCGGCGCGGTGATCTGTTCCGCAAACTCGGCGCACAGGACATCGCGGGTTACAAACGATTGGCCGAGGAAGCAATCCGTAGCCGCCGAAGTGAGGAGGCGGTTGGTTCAGGTGAGTCGCAACAAGTTCCTCCGCCTCCTCACGTCGGCGGCTACGAGCCGATTCTGCGCACGCTGCTGTTGATTGACGAGTTTCAAGAATTGTTCGTGGAGGATGATCGCGTTTCCCAGGGCGCGGCGTTGCTGCTCGACCGCATCGTGCGCCAGGGCCGCGCGTTCGGCATTCACGTGCTGCTCGGCTCGCAAACGCTCGGCGGCGCTTACTCGCTGGCCCGCGCCACCATCGGGCAGATGGTGGTCCGCATCGCGCTCCAGTGCAACGAAGCCGACGCCTACCTCATCATGAACGAGGACAATCCCGCGCCGCGCCTGCTGTCGCGTCCGGGTGAGGCAATTTACAATGACGACGGGGGCACCATTCAAGGCAACAGCCCGTTCCAAATTGTCTGGCTGCCGGACGAAGTGCGCGAGCTGTGGCTGGCGAAGGTGCGCCAGCAATCGGAACGCCGAGCACCGTCTCGGCCCGTTTCTGCGGACGTGACGCAACGAGCCGAGGCGGTGCTCGGCGCGCCTCGAGAACCCATCGTCTTCGAAGGCAACGCGCCCGCGAGCGTGCGCGACAACGCCCTGCTGCGCGCGTTGCTCGACGCGAAATCAATCCAACCCAGTGCATCGCCGCGCCTCTGGCTCGGGGCGCCGAACTCGATCAAAGGCCCGACTGAGGCGATTTTTCGCCGGCAGAGTGGAAATCACCTGCTCATCGTCGGTCAACGCGAAGAGGCCGCGTTGGGCATGTTGGGCGTGGCGCTGGTCGCGCTTGCCGCGCAGCATCCAAAAT
>JANYBF010000162.1 GCA_025360895.1 Verrucomicrobiota bacterium | reverse complement strand
TCACGCCGGCTCTTGTCATCAATGGAGGCAACCTCAGTGAAAATAAAGTCATCAACTTTTTGCTTATTTTCCGGCGAAAATTCAAGGCCCATATTTTTTGTCGTAGTTTTCCACACACACCCTCTCAAACCCTAGCCGGCCTGAAAATAAAAATCTCCGGTTTCAAAAGGGGCCACTACCCAGTCGTTTGCGCTCCAACCCGGTTTCCACCAGACACCGCTTGATCTGCCACCAACCGGCGTCCCAATGTTCCACTTTGTATTTCGCCGTCGGAAGTTCTTTGAAGTGCGTGAAGAATGATTTGTAAATCTCTCTGGCCGTTGCCAGCAGTTCTTCGCAACGTCCGTCCGGTTTCTGCGCTGCAATCCAGTTGGCCATGAAACGGTCTTCGGCATCGGTTTTGAGCGAGCGCGTGATGTCTGAATCAGTTATTTCCCATTTCTTCACGAGTGCGTGTTTGAACGGGAAAAAATGATTGATGATCTGGAACGTCTCGCCTTTGTAACCCACGTTGCGCAGCGAGGCGGTTTGGTTTGAGTCCGTGAACAAGCTCCAAACCACGCATTGCTGGGTGAAACCAATCCCCGGCTTTGTTTCCGGCTGGAGAAACTGGTCACGATCATTCACCCAAGTTTTTCGGACGTTCTTGCGGACAGCGTGAACCACCATCGCTTTGGTGAAGTTATCCGGCACGACGGACAGAGCGCCCGCGCTGACATACGGCCCGGAAAGCAACGCGACGTTATTGTGGTGCTGTACGTCGTTGCCGTTACACATCAGTGACGCCAGAAAACCCTCAGCGACGCGGTCGCGGACATCCGTGTTGCCACCTTTGACGGAAATGGCGCTGCCGAGCGGCGGAAAAATCTGTGTTGCGTTTGGGCGGTCAATCCACTTACTCAAGAAGCGGTCGCGGTGTTCGGAGACGAGCAGCTTGTGACCGATCTTGCTGGTGTCGTCGTCCAGCACCATGACTTCCAGCTTTTGGTCTTCCAGCCTTTTCTTTTTCCGCAAATCCCAGACGAGGAAGCCGATGGGGAATGGATTCGCCGCCTGCGTGCCGGAGAAGTTTGCGGATGAAAACACGAAGCCGGCTTCAAATCCAAATTGGAATACCTGGTCACGGAACTTCTGGTCGTTGTTCGAGTTGACGTATTTGAGGGTCGAGAAAAGCCCGAGATGCGCTTCCTTGCCCGCGAACTCCTGCCGGATACGAAAAAGAAATTGCGCAAACAACTCTCGCGAAACTTCACCGAGTCCTTGCTGGTGCATCAGCGGACGAATCTTGGTGTCGCTCACACTTTTCTTGCTCTCGCCGGAATAACCCGCCTTCTGCGCCGTCGCGAATGGTGGATTGATGAAGATGATCCACTTGATGTCAGGGTTGAGCAGGTCACGGGTCAGGTTGTCCGGTTTCTTGCGCTCCCGGTCGAAGAGGGATTGATCATCAAAGACGCTCTCCACGTCATCGTTGAGGTAGTCGTATTGAAACACCGTCGCGCCCGGAAACACGCGCTTGCAGTGCTGGACGTCTTCGGCGGCAAGGGTCGAGAGATAGATGCTTTGGTAAGCGTCCGCTGGCAGAAACCATTCGAGATTGCCCGTGCCCGCCGCCATGTCCCACAGGCGATAACCTTTTGTCCACCACTTCGGGCCGATGACGCGTTCGAGGTAGCTATGGGCTTTGCGGGCGAAGGGCACGGGAGTGAAAAATTCACCGGTGAAACGGCGGATCGGATCATCGGTCAGTCGGTCAACCTTCGCCAAAATGTTGCGAGCGGCAGTGACGTCGGTGACTTTCTCGTAGTTTGACCAGAACCACTCGTATTCCTTCGGCAGGATTTTCTTGGCACGCCTCTCTTCAGGGCCGATGAGGAAAACCACTTTATTCTCCTCGCGGTTGTAAATCGAACGGCCTTGCTGGATATCGCAAAGAAAATAGCGGGAGGCTTTGGTGCCGTTGCGAACCGCATCACCGAAACACTGGTTCCAGTAGTCGAACACTTCCTCAAAGTTGTCCTCAGTGATGAGCTTCTTGACGCGAAAATCAAACTCCGCCTGCTGGGTGCGATGCTGCGCCAGACGCTGCGCGAACAATTCATATTCGGCTTCATCCAGGACTTCAAAGACCTTAATGGCTTCCGTCTCCGCCGCTGCTGTGAGGTCGGCGACGAGTTTTTCGTCCGGTTGACTGGGCGCAAGTTCCCAATCGTATTTGGTTTCGTTGCCGTAAAACTTTTTCCACCGATGCGTGTCGGTGAAGAACGCCTGATCGGAATCGGCGATACAGATGACCGGCGGCACGACCTTGTCGGCATGGCCGAGGCGCAGGCGGCGGACGTAATACATTACTTGGGCAAGCACGGCGGCGCGGGTATCGCGCTTTTGGAGGCGGCGGGAGAATTTGAATTCAAAAAGATTTCCGGCGAGTAAAGGTCATGGCGAAACTCCGTGTCGTAATCCAGCCCGAAGTGCGCGGCGTAGGCGTGTTTGACTTCCTCCTCCGTCTTCGTCTTGCGCAGCGCCTTGCTGAAGCTGGAAAAGTTTTTTGCCATTCGCGTCGCGACTTGGTTTAGCAGGCGAACCCCGCGAGCGCGAGCGGGAAAATGTCAGCGCGCCTGATTGATCGCTTTTTTGATGGCGGCGACGACGCGGCGTTGGGTCGAGAGCCGACTGCCGGTGATGCGCGCGCCGGCGGCGGCCGGGTGGCCGCCCCCACCGAACTGGCCACAAATGTCACTGACGTTTACCTGGTTGCTCTTAGAGCGGAGGCTGATGCGCGTTACTTCCGGCTCGATTTCCTCGAAGACGCAGGCGACGACGACTGGTTCAATGGCGCGGATGTGATCAATCAAACCTTCGGAGTCCGCGCTGTCCGCCCCGGTGCGGGAAAAGTCAGCTTGCTTGAGCCAGAAATAGGCAATGCGGTTATCGTGCGTGAGGCGGAATTTGTTGTAAACGTGCTTGAGCAGGCGGGCGCGGGGCAGGGGATAGGATTGGTAAACTTCGTCGCAAATTTTCGCCAGATTAGCGCCGCGGGTGACGAGTTCCGCGCCGACGTGGAACGAGCCGGGCCGCGTGTTTGGATATTGGAACGAGCCGGTGTCGGTGGAGACTGCGGTGAAGAGGCAGTCAGCGATGGATTTGGTGATTGGCCAGCGGGCAGTCTTGAGCAGGCGGAAAATCAATTCGCCCGTGGACGGCTCATGCGGGGAAACCCAATTCAAGTCGCCGTAGCGGGTGTTGCTTTCGTGATGGTCAATGTTGATGAGCAACTTTCGTCGGGTGATGGATTTGCCGACCGTCCCGAGGCGCTCGAAGCTGGCGCAGTCGGTGGCGATGACGAGATCAAACTGCTGGCCGCGCCGGGGTTTTTGAATGTCATTTTTGGGATCCAGGAATTTGTATTTTTGTGGCACGCAGTCCTGATTCCAGCAAACGACTTTCTTGCCTTCGGCCCGCAAGGCGAACATGAGGCCCAGTTGCGAACCGACGCAGTCGCCATCGGGTCGCATGTGGCCGACGATGCAAACGGTGCGCGCGGCCCGGATGGCTTCAAGAATGCGAATTACAATTTGCGGGTGACTTTTCATCAGCAGGTGGCCGGGTGGGTTTCAAGGTTCGGAAATGTTTTCGGCAGCGGGCGCGGTTTGGTCCAACTCTTCGATGATTTGCATGACGCGATTGCCCCGGACAATGGAGTCGTCAATGACGAAGCGGAGCGTGGGCGTATAGCGGAGGATAACCGATTTGGCCACGAGGCCCTGCAGGCGCGAACGATGGTCGGTGAGCAGGGCCATTCCGCGCTTCTGTTGATCGGTGCTGCCGAGAATACTAATGAACACAACGGCGGATTTAAGGTCGCCGGTGCAATCAACGTCGTTGACGGAGATCAGGCCGGCTTCACTCACATTGAATTCGCGGCGGATGGCCTCGCCGATGGCGCGCTTGAGCAATTCGCGGACTCGTTGTTGGCGGAGGTTGGCCATGGCTGGGGCGATTAGTTTAAGATGATGATTGCGATTAAGCGGGGAGGACGTGTGCGCTGGGCCGCTTCATCAGACTGGGTTGCATCTTATAATTTCGCCGCGACTTTTTCGATGTTGTAACACTCAACCACGTCCCCCACCTGGATTTCCGAAAAGCCCTCGATCCGAATCCCGCACTCGAGCCCGGCGCGGACTTCGTTGACTTCGTCCTGGAAGCGGCGCAACGACTGGGTGACGCCTTCGTAAATGATGTCTTTGCGGCGGCGCACGCGCACTTTGCCACGCACGATCCGCCCCACCGTGACCATGGAGCCGGCGACGGGCATGCCTTTGGAGAGTTCGAACACTTGCCGCACTTCCGCCGAGCCGACGATGACTTCCTTGGCAATGGGATCCAGCAAGCCCGTCATGCCGTCCTTCACCTGGTCAATGAGTTCGTAAATGATGGCGTAAAGTTTGACCTGGACGTTGGCATGTTTGGCTTTTTCGGCCGCAGTGCTGTCCAGTCGTGTGTGGAATCCCAGAATCACGCCCCCGGACGCGGAAGCGAGCGCGACATCATTTTCACTGATCGTACCGACGGCACTGTGAATGACTTCAAGTGCAACTTTGTCGGTGTCAATTTTCTTGAGCGCCTCGACGATGGCTTCGACGGAACCTTGTGTGTCGGCTTTGACGACCACTTTGAGGGTCTTCCCGGCTTGGGAGTCGAGCGTGGCAAAGAGATTTTCCAGCGTGACTTTCGACTTCGCTTCGAGATTTTCGGTGCGCCCGTCCTGGGCCCGTTCGGCGGCGAGATCCCGGGCGGCGCGTTCGTTCTCGCACACCGTGAATTCAAGCCCGGCATCCGGCACGCCGTTGAGGCCGAGAATTTTTACGGCGACGGACGGCGAAGCTTCCTTCAGGCGCTTGCCTTCCTCGTTGATGAGCGCGCGGGCTTTGCCGTAAAATTGGCCGCAGAGGATGACGTCGCCGACGCGGAGGGTGCCTTTGCGCACGAGGACCGTGGCGATGGGGCCGCCGGGTTCGATGCCGGATTCAATAACATTACCCTTGGCCATGCGGTCGGGGTTGGCTTTCAGCTCCAGCAAGTCGGCTTGGAGCAAAATCATTTCGAGCAGCTTGTCCACGCCTTGTTTTGTGAGGGCGGAACAGTCCACAAAAATCGTCTCGCCGCCCCAATCATCGGGTACGAGCCCTTTTTCCTGCAACTGCTGGCGCACCTTCATCGGGTTCGCGTTCGGGTGATCGCACTTGTTCACGGCGACCAAGATCGGAACCCGCGCGGCTTTGGCGTGACTTAACGCTTCCAGCGTTTGCGGCATGACGCCATCGTTGGCGGCGACCACCAAAACGACGATGTCCGTCACATTCGCGCCGCGGGCGCGCATGGAACTGAACGCGGCATGGCCCGGGGTGTCGAGGAAGGTGATTTGTTGCAGATCGTTTTTCCGCTCCGGATGCGGGAACGAAATGGTGTAAGCGCCAATGTGCTGCGTGATGCCCCCAGCTTCGCCGGCGGCGACGTTGGCTTTGCGAATCACGTCGAGGAGGGAGGTCTTTCCGTGGTCAACGTGGCCCATGATGGTGACGACCGGCGGGCGCGGCTTGAGTTGTTCCGGTTTGTCCTCGGTATCAACTTCAATCTGTTTGATCGGCGCATGAACCTGGCCTTCGCCTTTGGCGCGCTTCTCGACTTCAAACTTGAAGCCATACTTGGCGGAAATTTGCTGCGCGATTTTTTCGTCAATGGCCTGGTTGACGTTGGCAAAAACCCCAACTTCCATCAGATCGGCGATGATCTTGAACGGCTTCTGCTTGAGCTGCTCTGCCAGTTCACGAACGACGATGGGGGGTTTGATGATGATGACCTGCGCGCCTTCGGGCAGTACGAACTTGGGCGTGGCGGGCTTGGCAGGCTCGCTCGGTCTTTGGCCGCCAGACGGTCTTTGCTGGCCGGGAAATCTTTGACCTGGGCCGCCGGCGCCGCCCCGCATCGGGCGATTATCGCCCCGGCGTAGAAACTCCGTCCGACCGGGAGCCGCCGGGGGCCCCGCTGGTTTGACATTGCCACCGCGATCGCCCGGTCGGGGTGTGGGTCGTTGGGTCAGTTGGATGAAACCAACTTTTTCCCCGACCTTGGGTTTGGGTGGCTCAACGGGTACTGGAGGAACGGTCGGAATAATGGGGGCAACCGGCGCCGGCGCTTCAGAGGTTTCAACGCCGGTGGAAGATTTAATTTCAGGCGCCGGAGTTTCGATGACTGACACCGTTATCGGAGTAGCAGGTTCGACCGGTGGCGGTGGCGGCGGCGCCGGCGCGGAGACGATGATAATCGGTTCTGGCGGCGCCGGTTTGGGCGGTTCCGGCGCCGGTCTGGGGGCGGCGAGTTCCGGATGGTCCTTGAGAATCTGCTCCTCGAGATATTCGGCGGTTATTTTATCGAGCGAGCTGGAGGCGACTTTCGCGGCGGCAATACCCAAGGCCTTGGCTTTGGAGATGATTTCCTTGTTCTCCAAGCCGAGCTTCTTCGAGATATCGTAAATGCGTACGGGCATAATTCTTCCAAACCAACCACCTACTTTGGCGCTGCGCCTTCATAGGTCTAAAGCGAACCGAATCGCAATGGGCCGACCGCAGCCATGGCTAATCCGTTGGCGGTGCTTCGCCGTCTTTAGACCTGCGTCGCAAGGCTTCTGCGCGGGCGGCGTTCAATACGGCGCCGGCCTGATCACCAATTTGCGGAATTTCAGCAAGGTCACTTTCCTCGGCTTGCAACAAATCTTCAAGGCGCGTCAGGCCGGCGTGGACGAGTGCATCCGCCTGTTCGCGGGTAATGCCTTCAATGGCCGCCAGCAACTCCACGGCTTCAGCCACCTTCTCTTGAAAACCATGAGCCACCACGACTTCAGCTTCGATATCCACCTGCCAACCCGTTAACTTCGAAGTCAGCCGTGCGTTTTGGCCGCGCTTGCCGATGGCGAGCGAAAGTTGATCATCACCGACAATGATGCGGGCGCGTTTGCGGGCCTCGTCTAATTCAAAGGATTTAAGCGTGGCCGGCGACAGCGCATTGGTGATGAAGTTGCGGATGTTCGAGTCCCACCGGATGATATCCACCTTCTCGTTGTTCAACTCCCGCACGATGTTCTTCACCCGTTGACCGCGCAAACCAACGCACGCGCCAACCGGATCCACCTTGGCGTCACGCGTCCAAACGGCGAGTTTGGTGCGGAAACCGGGTTCGCGCGCAATGCCCTTGATCTCGATCGTGCCGTCGTTGATTTCGGACACTTCAACCTGAAACAGTTTGATGACGAACCGCGGATCGGCGCGGGACAGGATGATCTCCGGTCCATGAGGTCCTTGTTCCACGGCCTTGACGAAACAGCGGATGCGCTCGCCCACTTGATATTCTTCGGTGGGCACCCGCTCCTTGTTGGGGAGCAGGGCTTCGTATTTGCCGAGATCCACCAGGACGTCCGAACGATCGAAGCGCCGGACCGTTCCGCTGATGATATCGCCGACGCGGTCCTTGAATTCGGCGAAAATGAGCGCCTTCTCCGCGCGGCGAAGCTGCTGCATCAAAGCCTGTTTGGCGTACTGCGACGCGATCCGGCCAAAGCCGGTGGGCGTGACTTCGATCTCCATTTCCTCACCCACCTGGGCATCGGGTTTGATGCGCCGGGCGTCGAAGACGGAAATCTGGTCGTGCTTGGAGATGACCTTTTCCGAGACGATGAGCTTGGCAAAGGCCTGAATGTCGCCATTTTTGGGGTCAATGGCCACGCGTAATTCGCGCGCCGGGCCGACCGCCTTTTTAGCGGCGGACAGCAAAGCTTCCTGGACTGCGCCGACCAAGACATCACGGCTGATGCCTTTCTCGCGCTCCCAAAATTCCAAGACTGCTAAAAAATCGGCGTTCATAAGCTCGTAACGGCGTTCCCATCGGGGGAACAAAAAAGCCGGCAGATTTTTACTCTTCCGACTTGGCCCACCGGTTTCACCCGGCAACTTTACCGTTCCTTAGCAGATTAGAAAACCCGACATTGCGCCGTCAAGCTTAAAGGACAGTTGATTTTGCAGGGTGACACCGCAGGTCTCCGGGTGGCAGACGGGAGTTTGTTGATCTGTCGGCGGGGAATCAGGAATGTTGGAGAGTTGGTTTGAAATTAGGAGCCGATGTGGGCCGGCTCTGAATTCCACCAATGGTCGCCCCGG
>JANYBF010000151.1 GCA_025360895.1 Verrucomicrobiota bacterium | reverse complement strand
CTGACTGGCTTAATCCGGCGCGCACGGAATGACGCGCCCTACCATCTACCGCGATTAGGAAATTTGTTCGCGCGGTTCGTGTAATTCGCGGTTAAAAGATCACTCCACTTCCACTGTCACGACGCTGAGGATTTTTGTCTCGCGCCGTTGCAGCAGCCGACCCAGCGGACCGAGCGCTTGCCAATACGCAAACGCCGTGAGTGCGGCGAGGGCCACGGAGAGCAACAGGTTCACGGGCACGCCGGCGGGCAGGTCAAATTTTTGCCACAACAACTCGGCCAGCGGGGGCAGGAACACCGGCACCATCGCCAAGGGAAAAAGCAGACTACAGCCGATCATCACCAACGTCGCCAGCGCGGGCATTTTGGTCGGCTTCATCGAGCCGGGCTGGATGCGATAGGGCGCGATGATGGAGAGGAAATTCCCCACGAGTCCCGAGAGCAGCAGCAACGTGGCGAGTTGAAATAGCGACGCCAGCACGGTGAGCAGCGACAGATGCAATCGAAATGCAATCAGCACGAGCAAGATCGCCCCGAAGCTGCCGACCGGCACACAGGCCAGATTCTTGCCGAGCAACAGCAATCGGCGGTCGGCGGGCGAAAGAATCAGCGCGCGGAAACCATCGCGGTCGAAACCGAATTGATTGATGAAGAATTGCACGAGCATAAAAATCGAGAACGCCGCCGCGCCGGTGGCGATGAAGGGCTTCGCGATTTCCGGCAGGTTGGCCGTGGCACGGAAGAGCAGCGAGCCGCCGACCAGCAAAGTGACGAGGACCGAACTGCCCCACGCAATTTTCACTTCGGGCGCCCGCAGCATGGAACGAAACGTCGCCAAGGCAAGCGCAGCGGCGGGTTCGGGCACGCCGGGAATTTTGAGTTCGAGAAAACGGCTGCCGGCTTTAACGGGAGTCGCACCGCCGCTGGTGATGGGCTCGGCTTTAACCGGAGCCGCAGCTTTGACACCTACATCGCCGTGATAAAAACGCACGGTGCTCAGATACGCGCGGCGCAGGCCCAGGCCGCCAATGACTAGTCCGCCGAGTGTTCCGAGCAGAGCCGGCAGCACGCCACCTTCCGCCAGCGCGTGCGCGCCAGCCGGCAGCCAGAGTGGGGGAATGAATTTTTGAATCGCCAGAAATTCGTTCAGTTTTTCCTGGTTGTTGGTTTTTTGCGTCTCGCGCTGGGTTGGTGATTCAACGGACGTTCTGGGTGGTGACGGTCGGTCAAAGCGGCGGAGGACGTTAAAATAAAGATTTGGGCCCTGCGCGATCAGAATGAACGCAAGGGTCAGGCACATGATCACCGTCCGACGGCGGCGCGGATTGGACATCAACGTCGCCAGCCACCCGCGCAAGCAACATGTCCAGGCACTAATCATGAAAACCATGCTGAGGGCGAGCGGGGCCAACAACAGCATTGCGGGGCCGCGTGAAAACGTCAGACCCAGGGTCAAACCCATCATCGCCGGCACCAGAATGACGACGCTCAACACAAGGTGCGAAGCCAGGTAGTTGATGACAAAGATTTGCCCGAGCGCGATCGGCAGATGCATGAGGCGTTGGAGGTCGATGCTCTCCGAACGTTGGAGTTCGCTGATCAGACCGATCAACCAAAGGAGCACGAACCCGCCGGTGAGACCGAGCCAGACGCCCCACACGACGAGCGGCTTCGCCTCGCCCAATCCCAACCACCCGCCGAGCAAGGCACCAACAAAACTGGCGCCGCCGAGCACCAACACGGCTCCGGCGACAATCGCGGCGATCACGGCCCCGAGGCCACCGCTGCGCGCCCATTGATTCCGCGTGAGCCGCCAGCGCAACCAGAGGATGGTTTTGAGTTGTTCCCGGTTCACGTCAGCTTTCCAGCCAGCTCAATTTTTGCATTTCCTGTCCCTCGTTACCCACCACCGCAAGAAACTTATCCTCCAACGAACCGGCGCCGCGCAACTCCGCCATCGTCCCTTGATGCACCAATTGCCCGCGCGCGATGATGCCAACGTCGGTGCAAAGTTTCTCCACGATCTCGAGAACATGCGAAGTCAGGAACACCGTCGCGCCCCGACCCACACATTGCTTGAGCGTGTCACGCAAAACGCGGGAGGCGACGGCATCCACGCCCTCAAACGGCTCATCCAGAAACAACAGGTCGGGATTGGGAATCAGCGCGGCGGCGAGAGCGAGTTTCTTCTTCATGCCATGGGAGAATTCGAGCGTGAGCTTTTTTTCCTCGCGCGCCAGATCCATCATGGCCAGCAATTCGTCGCACCGGGTGCGAATGGTGGCCGGGGGTAGCAGATACATGCGACCGATGAAGGTGAGATGTTCACGGGCCGTCAGATTGTCGAACAGCGCCAGATTCTCGGGCACGACCCCGATGCGCCGTTTGATTTCGAGTGCCCGCCGCGGATCGCTCATGTCCTCCCCAAGAATCCGCATCGCACCGGAGCTGGGCGCGAGCAGGCCCGTCAACATCTTGATCGTCGTGGATTTGCCGGCGCCGTTGGGACCGAGAAAACCGTAAAACTGGCCCGCCGCGACCCGGAGATTGAGCTGATTGACGGCCCGGAAGGATCCGAATTCGCGGGTAAGGTTGATGGTTTCGATGGCCGGGTTCATGGTGGTCTTAATCCAAGGCAGACTACCCAGCACCGACGGGCGCAGCAATGGCGAAGGTGATGGGGCGGGATCGCAACGATCAGTTGCTACTTGAGAACCACCCAGTTGTTCCGTTAGCAGAACTCAGACTCGGATTAGCTTGACTCCATCGCGGCCAGCAGTTCGTCCAGCGAAACGGTAGCGAAGCTGGTGGCGGAATCGCTCATCGCGTAAGGGATGACGAGCTCGCGTCCGTGCAGCAACGCGCCGCAAGTGTACACCACATTCGGCACGTAACCTTCGCGCTCGGCTTCGTTTGGCGCCAGCAATGGCTCGCGCAGGCGACCGATAACGCGCGACGGATCGTTCAAGTCGAGCAGGAACGCACCGAGACAATACTTCCGCATCGCGCCGACGCCGTGGCTCAACACGAGCCAGCCGGCTTCCGTTTCAATCGGCGAACCGCAGTTGCCCAGTTTGATGAACTCCCACGGCTGCGCGGGCGAAAGCAACACTTTGGGGGTCTGCCAGAAATGGATGTTGTCCGAAAACATCAGCAGAATGTTCTCGTCGTCCTGGCGCGAGAGCATGACGTAATTTCCGTTGATCTTGCGCGGGAACAACGCCATGCCTTTGTTCTGCACGGCGGGGCCGTTGAGAGTGCTGAATTTGAAATGCACAAAGTCCGGCGTCTCCAACAATTGTGGCAACGTGATCTTGCCGTCATAGGCGGTGTAGGTCGCGTAGCAGGTGAAACCGCCGTCGTCGTTCTGGAAGCGGACAAAGCGCGCGTCCTCGATGCCGTTGCTCTGGCTGGGCGCGGACGGAAAGAGCACGCGCTGCGACACGCGGCTGTCCGGCGCGAAGTTCACTTCGTAATTTGATTCCGCCAACAACAGGATTCCGCGCGCCGCCCACGCGGTCGTGGCGTCGGAAGCATCCGTCAGACCCGACGCCGCCAGCACCGCGTGCAGTTCCTTCAACGTGAAATCTTCGTGCAATTGGCTCAGCATACGTTTGCAAAAATCATTTTGCACGCCCGCTTCTTCCAGTTTGTGGGTGAACAATCCTTTGGCGTAGGCAGCGTTGGGCACGCGTTCCGGTTCGGTCACGAACGGCACGGGCGGCGTGAGCGTGATGCGATGTTGCGCGCTGACCTTGCCGGTGCGGAAGGTGATGGAGGAGATGTGTCCCTCGCCCGTGGCCCGCAGACTCATGATGAAACGCAACACGCCCCTGGCCAACCCGCTCTGATCAGGATGCGGCACGATGGACGGATTGAACAACGCCGCCG
>JANYBF010000137.1 GCA_025360895.1 Verrucomicrobiota bacterium | reverse complement strand
ACCGTTCCTTCAAGGCGCTGACTTCCGCCACGCTGTGTTGCTGGCGTAGGGCTTGGCGTCCGGCGGCCGCGAGCTTTGGGTCGCGCGCCTGCCGTTCGGTTTGATACAAGCGGCCAATGCGTTCCACCACGTCGCGCGCGGCCGCGGCGGTGGGATCCAGCGGGTGGGCGTCGTAAAATTTGCGCCGCACATGCGCCCAGCAGCCGGCCTGAATCAGGACTTCGCGGATCCGCGAATCATACGCGGCGTAGGCGGCGGTTTGTATTACGCCGCGATAATCCTGGAGGAAGGCCTTTGGCCCTTCGCGGCCCCGGCTCATTTGAAAATCAAAGACGACCGGCCCTCCGGGCGCGCTGTATTGCCATTGCCAGGCGCGGTGGTTCTGACCTTTCGGCGCCTCGGCGCTTTGTACGCCCACGGGGGGGGCGGCGGCTGGCAGATAAGCGCGCGCCAGCAGTTCCTCGCGTTGGGCGGCGTTGACGGGAACGAGCAGCGCGCCGGCGGCCATGCCGGCGGCGCACAAGGTCGAGCGGCTCACGTCCACTTGCGCGGCGCGCCACAGGGACTGGCTCTGGCGATAGAGCGGCAGGTGCAATTGATATTTCTTGAGCAGCACATCCCCGATGAAGGCGGGTTGAGGTTGGGTGTTGCAGTGAGTTACCGGTTGCGTCGCCGCAACCGCCGGAGTAGAACCATCAGTGTCGGTATTCATAAGCGCAGACAGTGTGGAACGCGTGGGCGCCCCCTGTCTGCCCCCATGTTTTCTTGCGGGGCGGTTTGAGTTGAACCTCTGTCAAGCCGGCGGATTTGCGTTTCATCCCGCCGAGTTTGTCACCCGCAACGCCCCGCGCCGAGTGGGTTGGGCCGGACGGATACGGTCAAATCAGTGCAGGGGATGGGGTCGGTATTGCACGGGCGCGAGTTCTTTGCGGGCGCCGGTTGGTCGAGGCGGAGCGCCGGCGTAAGGAAAAAGCCGGGGCGCGCAACCAAGGGCCGGAGAGGGACGATCTTCGTTGCTGGGGGTGGGCGGCGCAAGGTGGCGGGGCGACTTCCCAGAAGCCACGCCCACCTTGTCTCGCACGCCAAACTGAAGATCAACCGCACCAACCATGAGACACCTTAAACCACGCCCGGCTTCCCTCAACCCGGTAACAGCCGCCACCAGCGTCCAAGGGATTACCGGGGGAGCGGCTCGCGCTTTTTTTGAGCCGCCTGGTTGGTCGGGTTGGTCGGTGGCCAGCGGATGAACGAGGATGGCCGGTGAACATGGTTGTTGCTCAAGGCCAATAAAATCTGGTGCGCGAGGCGGGAGTTGAACCCGCTTGGACTCTTTCGCGGTCGTGCGCGAAAATGGACAAAACCCGCGTCAATTTTCACGATTCTACGCGATGAGCTTTTGAAGGCACGACGCATGTGAACGCAGAAAAACACCCATTTGCTGTCCCCCAATTGTCCCCAAAGAATTCTGCGCGACTTGTCGGCGGTATGGGCGGGGGGGGGTAGCCCGGTCGCAGGGGGTGGGAGTCAGGGTATTGGATTCATCGGCGCAAAATTTATTGGCAAAAGGGCCAAGTGGTAAGAGACGTTTCGAGAGTCCTCCGCCATGAGTCGACTTCATTCCTCCCCAGCAAAAACTTTTCGCTTGGTCTTTGACCGAGAGCAGATCAAAAAAGGCGGCGGCACTTGCCGCCAAGAGTGTGTTTGTCGGCACGGCCAGTTGGAAATACAAGGGATGGTTTAGCCAACTCTACGCGCCCCCACGTTACGGGTAACGCGGCAAGGTCGCCAAGACCCACTCCGAGCGGGGATTGCCTGCCAGTGAATTACGAAACTGTCATCTTACTTTCACGAACGATTAACTTCCTTGAGGTTCAATGGGTGGAGTTGGAGATGCTCTCCCACGACCGAGCAAACAACCGCGCTCCTTGCCAAAGGAAACGCTATGAAGTTAAAGAACATCTTCCAATACAGCGCTGCCATCACCATCGCCGCCGGATTTGCGTCGACCGCTTGTGCTGGCGATGAGAAGGAAGGGAAGATTACGATGGACAAAGTTCCGCCAACCGTGCAGCAAGCCGTCAAGGCATACGCCTCCGAGTCCGAGATCAAAGGCATCGGGGACAGCGCCGTGGGTGGCACGCAAGGCCGACCAAGCGGGTAAACTTGAAAAAATTGTTCAGGAAGGCAAGACCAGCTACGAAATCGTAATCGAGAAGCATGGCAAGAAAACCGAATACACCATCTCACCCACTGGCAAAGTCACCCACAAGGAAGAAGTTGGCAATAAATGATAACCGCTGCCGCCTGCCGTTACTGTACAAATGCCGGGATTAGTTCGTTTTGAACGGGCGAACTTCACTATGTGTCTCAACCCGGTCATGAAACCAGGACTGTGAAATTAAGCGACCATCTCGAAGCCTCCGGTAACTGGCTTTTTCGTTGGCGCAGCTATCTGCCCTTGTTGTTGATTGGAAGCTCGCTGGCTTCACTCCGTGAATTCAAATATCCAGAAGGCAGCCGCGCGTTGGATTTGGCTTGGGAAATTATTTCTGCCTTGGTGGGATTCCTGGGCGTTGGCATCCGCGCCTACGCGGTGGGCTGCGCCGCGGAACGGACTTCCGGTCGCAACACCCGGCAACAAGTCGCTGATTCATTAAACACCACCGGCCTGTACTCGATCATGCGCCACCCGCTCTATATTGGGAACACGCTCATGTGGTTCAGTGTCGCGCTCTTCGCGGAATCCTGGTCGTTGGCCATTATCATCCTGTTGGTTAGCGCACTCTATCACGAACGGATCATCTTTGCGGAAGAAGCTTTTTTGGAACGCAAGTTCGGCGAAACTTTCCGCGACTGGTCAGCCCGCACGCCGGCGGTCTGGCCGAAATTATCGCTTTGGCGGTCGTCGAACCTCCCGTTTGAATGGCGCCACGCCCTGCAACGCGAATACTTGGGCTTGTTCGCTTTGATTACAACGTTCTTTGCCGTGGATATTGCCTCCGACTGGTTTTGCCTTCACCAGCTCGAATTCGACCCGCTCTGGTTGAGTGTCTGGTTGAGTGGGCTGGTGATGTTTGCGGTGGTTCGCTTTTTACGAAAGCGAACCGGGCTGCTTTTTGTCGCCGGACGTTGAAAGCTGGCGGTGGGATTTTCTCGTCGTCGAACTGGTTTTGATTACACTGCTTAAATCATGCGTGTACTGGTCGTCGAAGACGAAAAGAAGACTGCTTCGTTCATCCGCAAGGCATTGCAAGCGGAAGGCTTCGTTGTGGATGTCAGCCACACTGGCGATGACGCTCTGGCGGCCGCCAGTACGACAAATTTTGATGGCATCATTCTCGACATCATGCTGCCGGGGCGCGATGGCTTGAGTGTGCTTCGCCAATTGCGCCAACAGAAAAACTCCACGCCCGTCCTGTTGCTCTCCGCGCGCGGAGAAGTGAACGAACGTGTGGACGGACTTAACGCCGGCGCGGATGATTATTTACCCAAGCCATTTGTAATCGCGGAACTCGTTGCCCGCATTCGCGCGCTTGGCCGGCGCGGCAGCGAAACTAAATCCACCGTCTTACGACTGGCTGATTTGACCTTGGATACCATCGCCCACGAAGCGCGGCGCAAAACACTCCGGATCGAACTGACCAGCCGCGAATATCTGCTCTTGGAATTTCTGCTCCGCTCGGCCGGACGTATTTGCAGTCGTATGGCGATCCTCGAAAAAGTTTGGAATTATGATTTCGACCCCGGTTCGAATCTGGTGGATGTCTATATCAAGCGGGTGCGTGAGAAAATTGATGGCGACTTTGAAAGCAAGCTGCTCCATACCGTGCGCGGCATTGGTTACGTCATGAAGGAAACCCCGTGACCATCCGTACCCGCCTGAATCTTTGGTATGCGACCATCCTTTGCCTCACCCTGCTGTTGATGGCCGGATTATCTTACCACGAATTCGTGGTCGAAAAACGTGATCCCGATCCCGCGGAAGAGGTCTCCGCCAAGCAAGACCTAAAAGATCTCGTAGGGATTCTTTGCGAAACCGTGCTGCCCGCCGTCGTGCTTGGTCTGGTTGGCGGATGGTGGCTTACGCGGCAGGCGCTCGCTCCCGTGGCGGCCCTTACGAAGACTGCGGAAAGAATTCATGAACGTAATCTGCATGAACAATTGCCACGTTCCCGCAATGGCGACGAACTGGACCGCCTGACGGAGGTGTTTAACGCCATGACCGCACGGCTCCATGGCTCGTTCCAGCGCATCCGCGAATTTACCTTGCACGCTTCCCACGAACTCAAGACACCGCTGACCATTCTGCACGCCGAAATGGAAACGGCCTTGACCGAAGAACCCCTGACCACGAATCAACGCGAGTGGATCGCCCGGGAGCTTGACGAGGTCCAGCGGCTCGCCAAAATCGTGGACGGTCTCACGCTGCTCACAAAGGCCGATGCCGGTCAGATTCAGTTGAAGCGCGAATTGCTCCAGTTGGATGACATCGTGCGTGACATTTTTGCCGATGCTCAAATTCTGGCCAAACCCGCTAATATCGAAGTCCAGCTCACGGTCTGCGAACCGAGCACGATTCGAGGCGACCGCCATCGCTTGCGACAACTCCTGTTGAACCTCGTTGACAACGCCATCAAATACAACGCCCCGCGCGGACAGGTGACAATCGCCTTAACGCGCGTCCACGAGTCCGCCGAACTGCTGGTCACGAACACCGGACCGGGAATTTCCTCTGCATCATTGCCGCGCGTCTTTGACCGGTTTTATCGCTCTGAGCACGCCCTCAGCGACACGGTGGAAGGCTGTGGTCTTGGCTTGAGCATCGCCCAGTGGATCACCTCCGCGCACAATGGTTCGATCAAAATCAAATCGGCGACATCAGCGCAAACAATCATCACCGTGTGCCTGCCCTTGGCGGTGGGAACATGACAAAACTGTCATCCGGTGTTCACATGCTGTTCATTTCCAGTTGGCATACTTGGTGGGCTCCAAGTCGTGAAGAATGAGCCAGAAACGGAAGACAGGCTTCAACTGGTGAACCGTGGAGCTAAAAACATATTACTCACAATGAACAACTCAAATCATCTTTCTCGCGCTTTGATGGTAGCTGGAATCGGGATGTTGGCTTCCAGTGGTTCTGGCCAGACAGCTTCCGCCGCTGAGCCATACAAAATCGTGAACACCGCCCAGATCATGGGCGCGGGCGGAATTGATTATGTCTATGCGGACAACAACAGTCGCCGCCTCTACATTCCGCGCGGCGGTGAAGTTCAGGTGTTCGACATGGACACGCTCAAGCCGGTCGGTTCCATCACCAATGCGCGCGCGCGTGGCGTGGCGGTGGCCTCCGGTTTCAACCATGGTTTCAGCAGCAGCAGCCCCATCGTCATGTGGGATTCCAAATCCCTCGAAACGATCAAGACCATTCCCGTTGAAGGCCGCCCGGACGGCATTCTCTTTGAACCCTTGACGGAACGAATTTATGTTTTCAGCCATAGCGCGCCCAATGCCACGGTGATTGATGCCAAGGATGGTGCCATCGTCGGCACGATTGACCTCGGTGGCGCACCCGAGCAGGCACAGAGCGATGGCAATGGTCATCTATACGTTGACATTGAAGATAAGAACAACCTGGCCGTGGTGGATGTGAACACGTTGAAGGTGACGGCGCATTACGAGCTCGGTGAAAAGGGCGATGGTCCAGCGGGGCTCGGTTTGGACGCAAAAAACCACATACTGTTCGCCATGTGTCACAGCCAAAACTGTGTCATCCTTAATGCTGACGACGGAAAAATTCTTGCCACCCTGCCCATCGGCAAAGGCACGGATGGCGGTGGATTCAATCCCGCTACCATGGAAGCTTTCAGTTCCCAGGGTGACGGCACGTTAACCATCATCAAGGAAAACAGCCCGATGAGTTTTGAAGTGGAGCAAACCATAACAACCAAAGCGCGCGCCAAAACCTGCACGCTCGACACGAAAAACAACCAGATTATTTTGATCACCACCGAACCCGCCCTGGCGGGTACGGCAGCCGACCCCGCAATTGCCACACCTCCGCAAACTGCCGCCGCGACACCGCCGACCACCACGAACCAGACTGCTGGCGGGCGGCGTGACGGACGTGGCGGCAACACCGGCCCGTCAATGCTCGATATTCTCGTAGTGGGCCGATGAGTTTGTGAGGCTTTCGCCAGCTCCAAATTGTGGTTTTGTTGGAAAATACGTCGGCTGTGCAATGATTAGCCATAACCTGTCACCGTGAAGTTTTGGCCTTTCATTCTTGGAATCGTCCTGCTGGCAGGCTGCGCTCGCTTTCAGTCCGAACCCATTTCCGCAACGCAAACCGCCGCCCGCTTCGAGCAACGCACTCTTGCCGACGAGGTTTTGCGTCAATACACCCAAACCAATTTGCATCGCGTCTTCCAGACGTGGCCACCCGCCAAGTGGGATTTGGAAACCCTCACGCTCGCCGCATTCTATTTTAACCCCGACCTGGCGGTTACCCGCGCGAATTACGATTCCGTTACCGCCGGCAAGATCACGGCGGCCCAGCGCCTGAATCCGACCGTGAGCGTCAGTCCGGTCTATAACACCACAACCGCTGTGCCTTCGCCGTGGCTGGTTACCGCCAGTCTCGACGTGCCGATTGAAACGGCCGGCAAGCGTGGCTATCGCCGCGCGCAGGCCCAACATTTGTCCGATGCGGCGCTTTTCGGGCTGGCCACCGCCGCGTGGGACATTAGGGCAAAATTGCGCCGCGCGCTGCTCGAACTCTGGGCGGCGCAGGAAAGCGAATTACTCTTGCGGGTACAACAAGCCGCACAAGAATCTATCGTCCGCCTCCTCGAAAAAGAACAGGCAGCGGGTGGCATCAGTCCGGCGGAAGTCACACGCGAACGCATCGCGTTGGAGCAAACCCGGCTGGCTCGGTTGGATGCCGAGAGTCGCCGCGCGCAAGCTCGCGTGCAACTCGCGGGCGTCATCGGACTGACACCCCGCGCATTCGACGGCATTGTGATTTCCTTTGAAGTGTTCGACCAGCAGCCGCCGGAATTGCCTACCGCGGATGCCCGGCGTCGCGCATTGTTCAATCGTACTGACATTCTGGGGGCGCTGGCCGACTATTCTGCAAGCGAGTCCGCGCTCCAGCTTGAAGTCGCCAAACAGTATCCCGACATTCATCTCAGTCCCGGTTATGAGTTCGACCAGGGCGACAACAAATGGGGTGTCGGTTTGAGCATGGAGTTGCCGATTCTGAATCACAATCGCGGGCCAATCGCCGAAGCTGAGGCGCGCCGAGTGGAATCCGCCGCCAAGTTCAATGCGCTGCAAGCTCGAGTGTTTGGGGAAATCGAAATTGCCCTCGCCGGCAGTGAAAATGCCCGGCAAAAATTTGCCGCGGCGGCCGGTTTGGTGGAGCAGTCACAAAAGCAAGAGCGCGCCACGGTGGAAATGTTCAAGGCGGGCGAAGTTTCGAGCCAAGCGGTGGCCGCAGCAAAGCTCGAAAGTGCCACGGCAGCGCTCGCGCAACTGGATGCACGAGTGAAAGCGCAGCAAACCGTCACCGCCTTGGAAGCCGCACTGCAAAGCCCGCTCGAACTGCCGACTTCGTTGCTGACGCCGCCTACCAATCAATCTCATCGCCCATGAAAAAAACCATCCTTGGAATACTCATCGGTTTTGTCCTCGGGGCCGCGACGATCTGGTTCGCCTTGCGACGCTCCGCCGAAGTGGCGCCTGAAACGCAACCGGCCGCAACGGAACCACACGCGGCCGGATTGCACCTGACCAAGGAGCAACAGGCCAGCGCCGGGTTGCTCGTCGCCAAGCCGCAAGCGATGGAACTGAAGCCGGAGGCCAAGGCGTTTGGCCGCGTGCTGGATGCCGCTCCACTGGCGGCAACATTGGCGGAAATTCAAACCGTGCAGTCCAGTCTCAGCGCCACAACGAAAGAATTCGAGCGGTTGAAATCACTTGGTGAAAATGCTTCTCCTCGGGCACTGGAAACCGCCGAAGCCGTGATGCAGCGCGACCAAGCCGCGCTTGCTTCCGCCCAAGCGCGCTTGCTGGCTGGCTGGGGCAAGCGGTTCGCCGCCCGGGCCGATCTCGCCGCGCTGACACGCTCCTTGCTCGCGCAGGAGGCAGCACTGGTGCGGGTGGATTTGCCGGCGGGTGAAATCCTGCCTTCCGAGCCGCGTGGTATTCGACTTGCACCGTTGACTGGCGATGCCCCGGCACGCGAAGCGGAGCTGCTTGGCCCAGCGCCAACCACCGATGTGCAAGCGCAAGGCCAGGCGTTCCTCGCCTTGATTTGCGACAAAGCCCCGCCGCCGGGGACGGCGCTCACAGCGTGGCTGGTGACCGACGGTATGGCGCAGCGCGGGTTTCGCCTGCCACGCACAGCAGTCGTCCAATATGAGAGCGGCCTGTTTGTGTTCGTGCAAACGGGCGATACAGCATTCGAGCGCAAGCGCATCGAAGCCGCCAGTTCGCAACGTGAAGGAGTCTTTGTGACTAACGGCTTGGCGGCGGACGACCCTTTGGTCATAACCGGCGCCCAACAGTTGTTGTCGGAAGAACTCAAAGGCCTGGGCGGTAGTGAATAGCACTGCGTTAGCAATCTCATGCTTCAAGCGCTCGTAAAATTCTCGCTCCGGTTTCGCGGCATTGTCATTTCGCTGGCGGCTCTGGTTGTGGTTTACGGCATTTATATTGCAGCGCACGCCAAGCTCGACGTGTTTCCCGATTTCGTCCCGCCGCAGGTGACGATTCAAACGGAAGCGCCCGGCCTCGCACCAGAACAGGTGGAAGCACTCGTCACCCGCCCCGTCGAGACGGCCATCAATGGACTCGGACATCTGGAATCGCTTCGTTCCGAATCCGCTCAAGGACTTTCCGTAATAACCGTAATTTTCAAAGATGGGACTGCAATTCTGCCCGCCCGACAACTCGTCGCCGAGAAACTCGCGGAACTTGCCGGCACTTTGCCCGGCGGGGTGAAGGCATCCAAAATGTCACCACTGGTTTCCGCCACGATGGATTTGCTCAAGATCGGTTTGGTGAGCGACAAACTTTCGCCAATGGAGTTACGCACCTTTGCGGACTGGACACTCAAACCGCGTTTGCTGGCCGTGCCGGGCGTGGCCAAATGCAGCTCATTTGGCGGCGAAGTGCGCCAATGGCAGGTGCAGGTGCATCCGGATCTGCTGATAGCGCATGATCTTGCGATCTCGGATGTGCTCAACGCGGCGCGACTGGCGAGCGGCGTGCGTGGGGCGGGGTTTATCGAAAATGACGTTCAGCGGGTAGTCCTGCAAACCGAAGGGCAATCGCTCACGGCCCAGCAACTGGCCAATGTCATCGTTTCCACCACCAGCAATGGCGTGCCGGTGCGGTTGAAGGAAGTCGCGACCGTGCGCCGGGGCGCGGAACCAAAGTTTGGTGACGCGCTCGTCATGGGCCGTCCGGGCATCCTGCTCACGATGTCCAGCCAATATGGGGCGAACACGATGGAAGTCACCAAGGCGCTCGAAGCGGCGTTGGAAGAATTGAAGCCAGTATTCGAGCGGGAAGGTATCACCGTGTTTCCACGGTTGCATCGCCCGGCGACTTTCATCGAAGTGTCGCTGGCAAACATCAGCCATTCACTCTTGCTGGGCGCGGCGTTGGTAGCGGTGGTACTGTTTCTTTTCCTTGGCCATTTTAGGACAGCCTTGATTTCGTTGACGGCCATTCCACTTTCGTTGCTTGCCGCCATTCTGACACTCGATCGGCTGGGTGTTTCGCTCAACACCATCACGCTTGGCGGACTGGCCATTGCCATCGGCGAAGTGGTGGACGATGCAATCATTGATGTGGAAAACATCCTGCGCCGGTTGCGGGAAAATCAAACACTCGCGCCGCCGCGTCCGGTCTTAAACGTGATTCTTGACGCTTCACTCGAAGTCCGCAGCGCGGTGGTTTATGCGACCTTCATCGTGGTGCTGGTGTTTGTGCCGGTGCTGACTCTCACCGGCTTGCAAGGCAGTTTTTTCGCGCCGCTCGCGTTGAGTTACATCCTCGCAATCCTGGCCTCGCTGCTGGTCGCCCTCACGGTCACGCCGGCCATGACGTATTTTTTCTTCCGCAACGGCGCAGGCAAGGAAACACCACCCCGCTTGCAAAGCTGGTTGCGGGAGCGCTATGAGCGTTTACTCAACCTTGTTTCGCAATGCCCCCGACTGATCATCGGCACCGTAGTTGTGCTCTGCGTATTGACGCTGTCGCGGCTGCCGTTCCTCGGTGGCGAGTTCTTACCCGAATTTCGCGAAGGCCACTTCGTGTTGCAGGTATCTGCCACTCCCGGAACGGCATTGCCGGAAATGTTGCGCATCGGCAAACAGATTTCAACGGCGTTGCTTCAAAACCCGCACATTGAAACGGTCGAGCAACAAGTGGGCCGCGCCGAACAGGGGGAAGACCCTTGGGGAACGCATCGTTGCGAGTTCCACGTCGAGATAAAAAAACTCCCGGCGGGAGAGGAGGAAAAGGTGTCAGGCGAAATCCGCGCCGTTCTGGAAAATATTCCCGGTATCCAGTTCGAGGTGATGACATTTCTTGGCGACCGCATCGGAGAGAGCATCAGTGGTGAAACCGCACCGGTAGTGGTGAACATCTTTGGCGACAATCTCGACACGCTCGATGCCACGGCGCGGCAAGTGGCAAAGGTGTTGGCCGGAATTCCCGGGGCTGCCGACGTGCAATTGAAGTCCCCGCCCGGTGTACCGCAATTATCTCTGCGACTGGATAACGAACGCATGATGACACTTGGCTTCCGTCCGGTGGAAGTGCTGGAGGCCATCCAAACCGCTTACCAGGGCAGCGCCGTGGCGCAGATCTATGAAGACAGCCAAGTCGCGGACGTAGTGGTGACATTGGACCCCGAACATCGGCGAGATACGGCATCCGTGAGCGACTTATTGTTGCGGAATACTTCTGGCCTGCGCGTGCCTCTGCGCGAGCTCGCCGACATCGAACGGGCTAACGGACGGTTCTCGATTCTGCACGACGGCGCCCGACGACGGCAAACCGTGACCTGCCATCCGGTCGGGCGGGATGTGATTTCTTTTGTCGCTGAGGCGAAACGCGCCTTCGCCACCAAAGGGCTTCCGCGTGGCGTGTATCTCGAATTCGGTGGAGCGGCGGCGGCATCGCGTGCCGCGTCGCGACAGTTGTTCCTGCACTCCGCCATCGCGAGCGTTGGAATCTTACTGTTGCTCTACGTTGTTATTGGCAATTGGCGGAACCTGATCCTCGTGTTAGCCAACCTGCC
The DNA here is from genome assembly GCA_025360895.1 of Verrucomicrobiota bacterium. Classification (GTDB taxonomy): domain Bacteria; phylum Verrucomicrobiota; class Verrucomicrobiia; order Limisphaerales; family JADLHS01; genus JADLHS01. Next base: position 2,445 of record JANYBF010000137.1, on the reverse strand, counting down.
GTTTGCGCTCGTGGGCGGTGTGTTGGCGGTCTATTCCACGCGCTTGTTGGGCGTGGGTGGGATGACGATGGGTTCGCTGGTTGGGTTCGTAACCTTGTTTGGCATCACGATTCGGAATGGCATCATGTTGCTATCCCACTACGAACATCTCGTGCGCGACGAAGGGCAGCCGTGGAATGCCGCCACCGCCGCACGCGGTGCGGGAGAGCGTCTCATTCCAATTCTGATGACGGCTTTGGTCACCGCGCTCGGCTTGTTGCCACTGGCCATTGGTAGCGGGGAAGCCGGTCGGGAAATCGAAGGCCCAATGGCGATCGTGATTCTTGGCGGGTTGGCAACCTCAACCATCCTCAATCTGCTTGTGCTGCCGACATTGGCATTGAGTTACGGGAGCTTTAAACCAAAACCTTGACCTTCCAGTCGGGACAAAAATCGGAAAGATGTCAAAACTACTCCTGATTCTTGTCGTGGTCTGCATGGGTGCAGGCTGCACGACCATGAATTAAACACCCACGGTGTCCCCAATTTGGTGCAAGTGGACCCAGGTGTGTGCGCGGAGGACAGCCCACGGAAGAAGGCTGGAAGTATTTGAATCAGACCCTAGGTATTACCAATGGAGTGAAATTGAATTCGGGATCGGACACGTACGCTGAAGCTATTGGTATGAAGGTCATCCACATAACCACGGTACCAAGCGATTCCGCGCGTTGGGATAGCACCGCTCCTCGGGTGAACCAAGCGGACATCCCATTCCGTCTTCAAGAATGCCTCAGCGCATTGAACTTCCAGCGGCTTGCCGGATGCGGCAGCTAGTTTCTTGATTTCATTTTTGTCCCACGATTCCACTGACATAACTATTCCTCACAACTTCAAATCCTCATCCGTCACCGCACCGAGCGAGGCGCTCGTGACGGTGTGGGCGTATTTGGCGAACATCTAAAAATCAGGCGGCGTCGTTTTCCGGACGCGGATTCGTGCAGCGACGGCAGAGACAGACTTGTCATTCAGATACTGACGGCGTTCGCGGGTGTAGTCGCCGTGACCGTGCTCGAATTGCAGGAGAAAGCGCGCCATGCCCAGCGGGCCTAGCGCGGCGGCGAGCGCCTTGTAACCGGCGGCGCGCAGTTCGGCAGGATTGAGCATTTCAGTTTTCATCGCTGGATTCTTGTATAAGCCATTTGGCTGGATTTTCAATCTTTACCTTGAGTTCGTCCTCATGGCGGCTGGCGCGGCGGATAAGATAATCGTCGGTCGTCAGAAAATAATCCGCGCGTGCTGCTTCCGCTGCGGCCAGATGCAAGGCATCCAGCGGCGAGATGTTCCATTTGTGAAATTGCTTGGCGCGACGTTCAATGCTCGTGGTGAGTGAAACGTGTTTGGAACTGGTGTCGAGCAGCAGTTCAACTTTCTCGCGGCGTTCATCGTCCGGCATTAGGGAGAGTTCGTCGTCAATGATGTCGCTGCTGGCGAGTTTCAATTGCCCGGCGGCGGCCATTTCCAAAATGCTCAAGACGGCCTCAGCTTCGAGGCGGACACGATTCTGCGATTGATCGTCGAACGGACGATTCAAGCAGCAGACATCGAGATAAACAGTCATGGGCATCGGTGATGAATCACAACTTCAAATCCGCATCGGTCACCGCGCCAAGCGAGGCGCTCGTGACGGTGTGAGCGTATTTGGCGAGCCCGCCGCGCGGATAACGGCGCGCGGGTTTCTTCCACCCCTGCTTGCGCTTCTTCATCTCGGTATTCATTTGTTTTAACGTTCTCCCTCTCCCTGACCCTCTCCCCAAGGAGAGGGGACAGCCTGTGTCCGTCTTCCGGTTGCGCGATAGCCATCCGCCCAACTCCAGCTCACAACATTCCGTGCGGCGGCGAACGACTCACCCTCTCCTCGGGGGAGAGGGCCGGGGTGAGGGCGAGCGTTCACACAAATCAAAGTTTCAAATCCATGTCGGTCACAGCGCCCAATGACGCTGACGTAACAGTGTGAGCATACTTTGCCAATACTCCACACGGATAACGCGGGGCGGGTTTCTTCCACGCTTTCTTGCGCTTTTTCAATTCGGCGGCGCTGATGCCCAAGGTCATTTGCCGCTCCTCGGCGTCAATGATGATGGGGTCGCCGTTCTTCACGAGCGCAATCGGGCCGCCCACGTAGGCTTCGGGCGTCACATGGCCGACCACGAAGCCGTGGCTGCCGCCGCTGAAGCGGCCGTCGGTGATGAGCGCGACGTCCTTGCCGAGACCGCGGCCCATGATGGCGCTGGTAGGCGAAAGCATTTCGCGCATGCCCGGCCCGCCTTTCGGTCCTTCGCTGCGGATAACGACAACGTGGCCGTTCTTGACCGTGCCTTTGAGGATGGCTTGCAACGCTTTTTCTTCGCCTTCGAACACGATGGCTTTGCCTTCAAAGTGCAGACCTTCTTTGCCGGAAATTTTTCC
>JANYBF010000133.1 GCA_025360895.1 Verrucomicrobiota bacterium | reverse complement strand
CCTTTAGGGGACACTACACTAGAGTGAAAATTATAGCGACCACAATTGGAAGTGGGAAAAGTTCTGCAATCATTTCGAGTGCCCGGTTTTAATATCGCTGACGATGGAGATTTTGACAGCCATCTGCGCTGAATCAACTGACGGTATTTCCAACACTGCAACTAATCGCTCCCCTTTGTTGTCTTTCTCCTCTGGATGCGACCAGCCATATCCTACTACAATGCCAGCTACCTTGGCGGTGGCGGCCAAACGTCAGCGTTTGCCACCTCGGCCATAATTTCAGGTCCGTTAAATAGTTTTTGAATCACAAGGCTCGCCGGAAACGGCGGGCCTTGCCTTTTATCCCGCCAGGCAAGCACCCACAAAGGAGCGAGCTTCTTTGGACGTGGTATCCGCGAAATCCGGCAGGGTTGCGCAATTGGCCCAGCCGAGCCAGCCGCCAGGCCGCCCGTGCCCCTCATTCACCACTCCCTCAGCCAAGTTCTGGGTCGTGTCCCACGCACCCAAACCACCACAAAACCACTGGCCCGATATTCCCGGAAAATTCTCACTTTGACCCAGTGGCATTTTGAACTTCCGCCGACAACTGAGGCTTTTTTCGTGACACGGCTCCGCCAACTCATACAATATCGTCGTCTTTACGACCCTATGGTCTAGCGGTTAGGACACCTCCCTTTCACGGAGGTAGCCCGGGTTCGATTCCCGGTAGGGTCGCCATTACCAATTGCATTTTCCGCCAGTAACGCCAGCCGTTTCTTCGCCGGTATAAAGGAACGGACGCTAACCCTGTCGCAGGGTGTCCGGCTCCCCCCGATTAGGCTTGGTCTTTACCCAAAAGGTTTGGGCAATCTTCTCCGACGAAGCAACTTGTTGTGCCGGCGCAAATGAATTTTGGCCGCGGCGTACCCAACAGCACCGATGACCATGAGCAAAAAACCAAGCGCCAAGGGCACGGAAGGCCATGGGGCTTTCTTGATGTTGTAGATATACCAGATGACGCCCGCCCACCAACAGTACGCCGATAAAAAGACATAAATGCGGAGCCGAAGGCGATTGCTGGTTTCCCCCGTCTTTGAAACGCGTTTCCCAAGCGTGCCGCGCCTGACGGTCACAAGCGTTATTGGCGTTCGGCAGTGAGGACACGCGGCAGCGGTGTCAGAAACCGTTCTGTTACATTCAGGACATTGAATCAGTGCCATGGGTATCCTCAGTTACGTGCGGAGAATGGTAACGACCACCATCCTGCCCCGCCAGTGCGGAAAACTAGTAGCCTGACGGTTGAGCCGATGTTGGTGAGATCGTCAAAGCAGTGTTGAGCTGCCGCCGATTTTGTTGCTCGGGCTCTAGAAGGTATCGCCGGAACGGTTTTGCTGGGGTGCGTGCGCTACAACCTCAAGCGACTGTTCACACCCAAAAACCTCGAGGTGGCGGGATAAAAATCGCCGGGACACGGTTACGCCGAAAAAAATCACAAACCCCACCGCGACAAACCAAAATCCGCGCCGCCCCCGCCACCTCGATGGAAAGGCTTTCGCAATTACTTCCGGGGATAACCAGACGTTCATCCCCAGCAAGATCATTCTTACTGCTAGACGAGCTTCCACGGCTTACGGAACGGCCGCGTGAGGAGCTGACTGGCTTCGGCATCCCCTACGATCACTTCTTTTTTCGCATCCCATTTGATCTTCCGGCCCAATTCCATTGCGATGAGTCCGAGGTGTCCGGGAATCGCCGAGTGATGCGCGGTTTCGATGGGCGTGATGGTGGGCTGCCGGGATTTCACGCACGCGAGGAAATTGCCAAAGTGGTCGCTAGATTCGTAAAGCTTTACTTTCCGCAATTCCTCCGGCAAACGACGCGCGTCACTCCAGGCCGGATTAGAACCTTCAAAAGCGTTGCTGCGATTCACCCACACCCAACCATCCGTGCCAATCCATTTGGTGCCGCTTTTAATATCGTCATAACCACCGGCCATGACCATTTCGATGTCATTCGGATATTTCAGATTGATGCGATATTTCGTGCAAGTATTCCAAACTGCGTCCTTGGGAGGAAACTCACCCTGCCCTTCCACCTCCGACGGCCCGTCGTTGTCAAAACCCATGCCCCAATGCGCGATGTCGCAATGATGCCCCACCCAGTCAAGCAACTGCCCGCCGCCGGTGTTGTAATTCCAGCGCCAGTTCTTGTGTACGCGGGCTTCGATGTACGGCATCATCTCGGACGGACCAATCCAGAAATTGTAATCCAATTCGGGCGGCGGCGGCGTGATGGCCATCCGATCTCCTGTCTTGGCGAAGTCCGAGTGCCCGGCCGGCAGCCCGACTTCCACTCGTTTGAGTTTGCCGATCAGACCGTTCCGGACGATTTCACAGGCATAATGAAAATGTTTTTCCGAGCGCTGCCAGGAACCCGTCTGCCAGATGCGCTTGTGCTTCTGCACCGCTTTCACCATCGCCTGTTGCTCGGCAATCGTCTTGCCCAACGGCTTCTCGCCGTAGATATCCTTCTTATTCTGTGCGGCCTCGACAGCGGTCAACTCGTGCCAATGATCCGGCGTGGCAATCATCACTGTGTCAATATCCGGGCGGGCCATCATTTCGCGGTAATCATGATAAATCCGGCAATCCGTGCTCTGGTAATGCTTGTTAACTGCCGCTTGGGCGGACTTGAGATGTTGGCTGTCCAAGTCGCAGACCGCGACCACCTGACAGTCTTTCTGCCCGAGAAAAGCGTTCATGTTGCTCGTCCCCTGCCAACCGGCACCGACGATGCCCATGGTGATGCGATTGGACGGCGCGACCTTATCCCCTTGGCCGGTGGCGCAGCCAGGGATGATGGTGGGGGCCGCCAGCGCGAGACCAGTAACGGTGAGAAAGCGACGCCGGGTGAGTTTGGATTCGGGGAGCGGGTTTTTCATGTTGGGTTAATGACGCCTTAAATTCGGTTGCAATTCAAGATGAACTTTTCACTCCGGACGCGGAAACCAACCAGTCACCCGCACTCACCCAACTAGTGAGGAAACCCTGCGGACAACTTGCTGACCGCCGGCCACCTGAAGGAAACGTGTGTTCGACCAGTCCCGGGCAGATTTCCATCGTCCCCTTGCAAAGGTATCGGTGGCAGGAAAGGGTTTTCCGACCTTGCGTCAGCTGAGACTCCGCCGGTTTGATTAGCCACTTGGTCGTGCCGGTCGGGGTGGCGAATGGCAATGCGCCGATTATTTTCTCGCACCGGCCGCAGGACTCCACTGACCATCGTACGTGGCGACCACCACGAAATCATCGTCTGGCGTGGATTGGGCTTCAGCTTTGGCAACGGGCGCCGCAGGGGGAGTGGGCGTCAAAGTCGGAATTTCAACCGGTTCTTTGGTGATACCGGCCTTGTCGTTGTCACGGTCAGACTCATCTATTCGTTGGCAAATATTCAGCAACAGCCCCTGCCAACCCGTCGTGATGGTGCGCGGTGGCTTGTAAGCGGCAGTCAGTTCTTTTATCTGCCCTCCCTTCCAGCGCAGGATTTCTTCAAAGGCGCTTTCCCCGCGTGAATCGGGAGTTTCGGCATGGATTATTTGCCCATCCTCAAAATAGATCCGCCCAATCCCACCCGGGGAGGCGACTTGCATTACAAGCGTTGCGTTGGAAACGCATTTGAGCTGGATAATATCAAGCGCCGAAAGGCAGGTCAGGGAGACCGCAAACTTGCCATCCACATGTTGCATCGTCGTCGCATGGCCCATGTTCTCGTATTGCGAGCGAACCAGCTTGACGATTTCTTTTGTATCCACGGGCTTTTGCCGGAACAACAAAACGCCCAAATCTTTCGTTGCCTTTTCATGATCCGACACGGGGGAAGCCGTAATCATCATCACCCGCGCGTCAGGAAACCGCGCGCGCAGGTCGGAGAGGAAATCAATCCCCGTCCCGTCAGGCAGATCTACATCAAGGATAAAGAAGTGAATCTTGAATTCCGACAGTAGCAACCGCGCCTCGGCCACACTGCGGGCCGTAAGCACCTCGGCATTGGGCAGACCCATGCGAACGGCTTTCATGACAATTGTCGTTAAACAAATGTCATCATCCAACACCAACACACAAAATTTTTCCGTCTTGGTCACAGGCTTTAGGCAGACAGTCCACTGGGTCACAAAACCCCAGTTGGTTACGTCTGGTACGGCTTCGCGGATAATTATCAGCAATCAGGCTGCCATGTTCACCCGGGGAGTTGATTCCCTTGCCAAAAGTGAGCCACCTTGCGCGGTTTGAGCGGCAGGGGAAGGCGGAAATGGAAGCGTTTTGGAGAGGAGCGCGAACGTGATTCAAGTAGAAGTCGTTGACCGAACCGGCCGCTCGGGATGAAATACTGGGCAGCAGTAGGTTGCCGCCGACTCAAAATTCAACAACCTTCGTCACCCAGCCCGTAGTTCCCGGCCGGGTGCGATTGGCGAACTCGATGGCTATTTCCCTGGGCCGGCCGCAGGACACCACTGACCGTCGTACGTCGCGACGACCACAAAATCATCGTCCGCCACGTTCGCTTCGGCTTCTTCGACTACTGCTGTCGTCGAATCGGGTGCGGATTCTTCGGCGGGGCCTTCCGTCGGTTCTTTGGCAATACCGGCCGTTCCTTCATCGCAGCTTCGAGCCGCCTCCATGAGCAGCATCTCCCAACATTCCTGCACCGTGCGCTCCGGCGGCGACTTGAACGGCTTCAATTGAAATTCACCGCCGGTCAGGGACAGCAACCGATTGAACGCCTTGTCACCAACCAGCTCTCCGGCCGTGGCATGAATAATCGCCCCGACCTCGATGTATATCTGGCCATGTATCCGTTGATTGCGGACTTCAAGAATCAACGAACGCCGCCCGGTGCATTCCATCTGGATGACTTCCTGCAAGCCGACCTGCCGCAGGGTACCGCAGAACCCTTCCCGGTGGGCCCACGAAACCAAGTCATTCAACATGTTGAAAACAATCTTGGTTTCCGCAGCGGAACCGGGCTTTTCAATAAAGAGTTCCGCCCCATTGGCCAGACCAGTGGTACGATTGTCTTCCGTTGCCAAGCCGGTCATGACGGCAAGTTTGACGTCCGGATAACGGCGGCGGATGATTCCGAGCAACTGGAGGCCATCCACGAGCGGCATTCCGATGTCCAACACCGCAAGATCAATCGGATATTGCTGTAAGCTTACCAGAGCCCGGTCGGCGGACGTCGCGAAATGGATTTGCCAGGTCTCGTTGGCCAGGGTGGAACACATCTCGCCGAAGACCTCAAGAAACTCGCGGCTATCGTCCACCAAGAGCACTTGAAATTTCTTTGCCGGCCCCGCTCCTGTTTGCGGCCCGGTAGTAGTGGTGGCCTTTGCGGTTCCGCGCGCCACTCCCTTGAGCAACATGGTGTTCACAAACGGAACCTCCGGTGCCGGTGCCACGGCCTCAAAGCGTAAATCTACATCACCCACCTTGAGCGTCTGCCCCGGCTCCAAGCGTGCCTCAATGATTTTGAGCCCATGGACAAAAGTCCCGTTGGTGGAATCGAGATCGCGCACGACCAATTCCTGGCCGCACAATTGAACTTCGCAGTGGCGGCCCGAAACCGACGACTCGACAATTTGAAACGCACTTCCCTCGGCCCGCCCAATCGTAGCCCAACTCCCGCTCACTTCATGCGATAAGTCCGTCAGCCCCTTTGTTACCACGACCAGTTTGGCCATATAATTAATGAAAAGTCCTCATCTTGGCTCCGTCCACTCCGCAAGTGTCAAACCAAATTACGCCCTCAAGTATCCGACGCCCGGCGGGCAAAATCCGGCTGCCCGCCCAACAAACTCACCCGCCACAAAACGGCTGGCTTTCGCTTCATTTCAAAGGAATTCGATTGCCAGTTAAATTTCCTTTGTCCCGCCTCTCAATCACGTCCAAACCGAATGCGTCCAAAAAGTTGGCAGTTGCGTCACGATTATGATCCAAATCCGCCTCGCGTTGGCTCACTGAGTGCCAATCACGTTGACCTCGCAGTGCTTGCCCCCGTCCGACAAAGGATTTGCGCCAATGGGTCACATAAGCGCCCGTTGCGCTTTGGCCACCGCTGCTATCGTTGAAAATTTTCTCTGGCAAACGGTTAAAAACCGGTTATGCAACCTTCGCGATGCAGCTACACCAAAACGATTTAATTACTCACCCGAGGAAACTGGGGGAACCAGCGATTACGAAACCAGTACCCGCCAAACGGTTCAACGCAACGCAGCCCAGAGCTTTCAAATCACTTCCAGTTCTAATGGCAACCCGGTGCTCATGGCTTTGGCGGGCTTTTGCCATCCTGCTGCTGCCCCTGGCCACGACGGGTTGCGGCAGCTTCGTCGCCCGCCGGATGGCCCAAGCGCCAAACTCGTATCCCCAGTGGTTTGGGGGCCTGGCTCGGGTGGAATTGGCGTTCGACCAGAATTTTCTTACCAATTTTCCTGCCCGCCTTGCCGACGTCGGTCCGCCGGCGGCCCAACTAAGTTATCGCATCGTGGAGCCGGCGGATTATCAACTTCAAGTCACCTCCACCAACCAGCTCAAGCATGGGCGGCCACATTTCACTTTCAGCTTTCACACCACCCTGCCAGGCCGGACGAATGCCTGGACGGTGGCCCCGCGCGGGACGGTGGTGCTGTTGCACGGTTACGGATTGGCCAAATTCGCCATGGCCCCGTGGGCTCTGCGCCTCGCCGAAGACGGCTGGCGTTGCGTACTGATAGACTTGCGGGGCCATGGCAAATCCACGGGCCAGCGGATTTATTTTGGCGGGCAGGAGACGTTGGACTTGAGCCAGTTGCTCGATTCACTGGCGAGCAATGGCCAAGTGGTGGAGCCGGTGACCGCCATCGGGGAATCCTACGGAGCAGCCCTGGCCTTGCGTTGGAAAGCGGTTGATCCCCGCATCGGCCAGGTGGAGGCGATCGCGCCTTACGCGGTTTTATCCAATGCGGTTTTGAACATCTGCCACGATTACGCCAAATGGCTGCCGTCTGGCCTCGTCAAAGCTGGGCTGCGAAAACTTCCATCACTTTTAAAAGTGGAATCGGACGAACTCGATCCCGCGACGGTGCTGGCGCGGAATCCGGTAGAGGCATTGTTTGTGGCGGGTGACGCTGACAAGATCGCGTCCCCGGAGGATGTGCAAAAATTATTTGCGCACGCAGCGCCCGGCAGTGAATTAGTCGTCGTCCCGCAAGCCACGCATGAAGCATTGCCGTATTATTTCAACGAACTCGCCCCACCAGTGCTGAGATGGTTGGAGCGGCAGAATGGAGGGCGGAAGGCCGAGGTCGGAAACCAGAAGTCCGATTGAAGGTGAGCCAGCCAGGGCAGAAATCCCTCGACGTCTTCCGCTTTTTCCTCTTGTCCGCCCGGCGGATCCTAACACCAATCCTTGCCCGCTGCGGCAGGTTGCACGCTTTCCGATTCACCGCTTTAACCAACGCAGCATTTCCACCAACTTCGGCGGCTGGCCGGTCCGGAGGATGCCGATCCGAAACACTTTGGCCGCCATCCACAAGGCGCCGACCGTGGCAACGATCAGCAAAACCAGGGTGCCGATCAAATCAAACAGCGGCGGATCGGCCATGGCCCGGTTCATCATGATGAAGGGCGTATAGATCGGAATCCACGAGAGCACCCGCGCGAGGACGCCGTTCGGGTCCTTGGGAATGAAGCTCATCGTCAGCAGCGGGACCATCATCATCATGGTAATCACGCCCATATAACTCTGCGCCTCCTTCAGTGTGTTGCACACACTGCCCAGTGCCAGAATCAAGGCCGCATACAGCAAATATCCAAGAAGGAAATAAACAGAAAACATTAGGATCAAATTAGAAGATTGCAACGCCGTGAGCACCTGGCTGGTGACGTCGGACGCGCCGCCCGCTTTCCAACTCAAGATGCCGAACAACGCCAACATCCAGGAGCCCACCATCGTCAAACCCACTGCGGCAATGCCGAACAACTTCCCCATCATCAGTTCACCGGGCGTGACCGAGGAGAGCAACACTTCAATGATGCGGTTGGACTTTTCCTCGATGATGTTGGTGAGCAGCATCTGCACGACGGCAAAGATCGCCACCCAGAGTAGATAAACAAATGCGCTCGGGGCCCATTGCCGGATGATGTCCGCGCTGTTCACGGCCTCCTGACCGGCCTCCTTTTTCGGATTGAGACTGGCGAACGGGGCGTAGGTTTGTTCGACCGCGCGGATCGCGGCGGCGTCCATCCCCCGAAGCAGATATTCCCGGCGGCGGATCTCCGTGTTGACGGACTGTTCGACTTCATCCCGCAGTTTGGTGTCAGCCAGATTACCGGACCAATATTGGATGGCCGTGACACCTGCTGTTGAGTCGGCGGATTTGTCCGGTGGCCGTACGATCTGCTTTTCGATGTCGCGCGGAATAAGAATGGCCGCGCTTAACGACACCCATTGGCCGCCCACTTCGAGCTTTTGATCGCCCCGCAAATACGGGCGCAATCGTTCAACAATGGTTGCAAGGTCGGTGTCAGCGCGCATCCCGGCGGGCAACGGCACCGGCTGAAAGTCCCGTCGGGGAGCCTTGAATGGCGGAGCGCCCAGTTTCAAGCGCGCCTGAACCGCTTTCAAATAACTCACCACACCTCCTTGGCTGATGAATTGATCGAGCGAAGGTGGAGTCAGCGCAGCGGACTTGCCGGCAGGGATTGTGTGTTTCTGCACGTAACCATTGATGTCGGCGAGCACTTGCTTTTGATGTGACCTTTCCAAGCGCGCTTCGATAACCGGAGCGAGGGTCTCCGATTGATCCACCAAAGCATAATAACGAACCGGCGTGCCCTTCTTCGCCAACCAAATCGGCACCTGAATGCTACCAAGAATCATGATCGGCACTAAAAAGATGCCCAACCAGAAACCCTTGGTCTTGGCGTTCTCGGCGTACTCCCGCCAGGCGACGAGGAAGATGTATTTCATCGGAACGCCGCCTCTTTGGCGTCCGGCCCCACCAGGCGCATGAACACTTCATGCAAGGTCGGATCGGATTGATTGAAACTGTGCAACCGGATGCCACGCGCGAAACAAGACTGCAAAATCGCCTGCGGATCCGTGTTCTCGCGCACTTCGAGTTCCCAATGTGCGACCGTCGGCGCAGTTATTCCACCACTGATCGTATCCACAGGGCGAATGGAAACCACTTCCTTGAGTTCACGCAACGGCGTGATGTCGTCCTCCGTCTCGATGCGCACACGACGAGGAATAATGCGTTTCGCCTCCGCCACCGTGCCATCGAAAATCTTCCGGCCTTTAGCCAAGAGTAAAATTCGGTCGCACAGACGCTCGGCGTGTTGCATGACGTGCGTCGAAAAGAGGACCGTGCGATTCCGTTTGGCCATGTCGCGAATGATTTCTTCCATCACCTGCTGATTCACGGGGTCCAAGCCGGAGAACGGTTCATCGAGGATGACGAATTCCGGATCATGCGCGATGGAGGCGAGCATCTGCACTTTCTGCCCCATGCCCTTGGAAAGCGCCTCGGTGGGTTTCGTGGCGAAATCCTTCAAGCCGTATCGCTCCAGGAGTTCAAAGGCGCGCTGCTTCGCCGCCTTCCGGCTCAATCCCTTCAAAGTGGCAAAGTAGGCGATCACCGCCCAACACTTCATTTTCTTGTACAGCCCCTTTTCTTCCGGCAGATAGCCGATGCGCTGCCGTACTGCGAGGGCGGAGGAATGCCCCAACACGCTGATGCTGCCACTGGTAGGCTTGATGATTTCCAGAATCATCCGGATGGTCGTGGTTTTGCCCGCACCGTTTGGCCCTAGAAATCCGTAAATGGCCCCTGCGGGCAAACTGAAGCTCACATCATCCACCGCGCGAAAGTCACCGAAGAGTTTGGTGACGCCCTGCACTTCCAGCGGCGCATCGTTTGCCAGATGTTGATTGTTCATCGTCATGGTTCGGCGAGGCGCAGCATACTAATCAACCGACAACGCAACCACCAGCGTCTCACGGTAACAATTCAAACCGATGATTGAAATATCCTCACTTGGTTGCCGCCTGCTTGAACTCCAGCGGCAGAACGCCACCGCCCTGTTGCCATTGGCCGGAGAGCGACGAACCATTAGCCACCAGCGTACCTTCGTAAACGCCACCGATGCCCTTGGCCTCAAAACGAACTTTGCCTTCCTTGAACGTGATCGCGCTTAACGGAATCCCAATCGCGCCTTGGTCGAGACTGTCCAGCGTGCCGGTCGCGGTACCAGTGGGCGACTTGGCGATGTTTAGCCGCAATCGGAGGCTGGCTGCGCCGGTGGCCAGCGTACCGTTCCACATACCGGCGATCTTCAACGCGGCCTGCTGGTTGGCGGCCAGATCCGCCGGTGCCATCTTTTCCGCCTCAAAGGTCGAATCTGTCCCTTGCGTTTTTTCCAAAACCAACGGCAGCTTTTGTGGGCCTTGTGTCCACTGACCGGTTACCTTCGTTCCAGCGGCGTCCAAAGTTCCTTCGTAAACACCCTTCACGGCATTTACTTCCAGGCGCAGGGTCTTGTTCTTCACGGTCACGACGTCCACCGGAATGTTGCGTGCCCCTTGGTCAAGGCTGTCCATCCTCGCCGTCAAGGCGCCGGCGACGTCCCGGCTGATTTTGAATATCACCCGCAGCTTCACCGCGCCAACCTCCAGGGTGCCGTTCCAATTGCCGGCCACGCTGTTGGTGGCCACCGCGCCAAAGGCGACGGAGACCCCCATCAACACCGTGGCGGCCAGGAGAAGAATTGTTTTTTTCATGAGTGATTTTGAGTTTGAGTTATTCGTTGGAAGGAATTGTTCGTGGCGTGATTCGCAATCTCAAGCCAATCCGGACTTACCGGCCGCCCGGCGCCATCAATTTCCGGTTCATGGTGAGCGCCGCGCGATTCCCACTGATGACGGTCGCGCGAAACTCGCCGAGTTTGGTTATGTCTTCAGGCGTCAAAAACGAACCTGACCGGGCCATGATGCTCGCATAAACGCCATCCAGCAACTTGAGATTCTTTTCCGCCTCCGCCTCGGAGGCGATGTTGCGGAAGTTGAGCGTGGGCACCGTCTGAAAGTCCACCGGTAGTCCGGCATTCGCCAGGGTTTGCTTGGTTTCTTCCAACATCACTTCATAAAGCTGGCGCGCTTTGGTTTCCTGCTCCGTTTTGTCACCGCTCAACATCCCCTTGAATTGCTCGGCGGTAATGCCACTCGCCAATTGCCGGGTGTATTCCTGATATTGCGCGAGACCGTCCTGCCCGAACATCGCTTGAATCTTCTCCAGCAGCGCCGCTTCCTGTCCCGCAAAGATCGGCTCCATTTCCGTGGGCGACAACCCTTCCTGCAACACCGCCGTGATGTGGTCAATGTTTTCCATCACGTTATCGGCGAGCAGGTCCTTGAACTTCTCCGTGTCTTCGGATGACAGTTTTAACTTCTTGGCAAAGTCGCTGTAAATGGAAGCCATCCCCACCTTCTGCTGATCGCGAATCACTTTCCACATTGCCGGATCCGCCTTGAGGCCACCGAGTGCGCTCGGACCATTGGTGCGGGCCCGCTCGTTTGCCACTTCGTGCCGCAGCCGGGCCACTTCGCCCCGCAATCGCAGCAACTCCAACGACGGATCAACCGGCACGGCCGGTGGCGTTTGCTTTGCCAACTGGGCCAGACGTTGATTCTCCACTGCCAATTGGTCGCTGCGTTCAGTCTGATGCCGCAAAGCTTCGTCCGCCGCTGCTAGTTTGGTTTGCGCTTGGTGCTGGATCACCAATGGAATCGTGATGCCCGCGGCCACCACCGCAGTGATGATTCCAATTTTCAGTTTTGTCATGCTCATAATTTTTAGAACGGTTAAGGCGGTTCCACCGCTGGCCGCCGCACTGGTCAGCGCGGCCGTCGCGACTGTCAGGGCAAATCCCGCGGGCGCTGCCGCCGCCGTTTGCGTTGCCAGGGCGGCGGCCAAAGCCGTCCCCGACAAAGCCACGCCGCGCACTTTCAACATCGCCCGCAGCTTGTCGAGGGCCCGATCCACCCGTTTGCGGGCGGCTTCTTCATTGCTGCCGAGCGCTTCGCCCACGGACTGGAAATCGTGCTGCTCAAAAAACCGCAGGAGGATGGCGGCGCGATCTTCTGCGCCCAGTTGATTGACGGCTT